>JAGBXM010000012.1 GCA_017629275.1 Clostridia bacterium | reverse complement strand
ATGGTTTTTTCCAAATCCTCACCCATAATAAAATAGTTGGCCTGACACATTGTAATACCAAGGCTGTCCGACTTCACAATGCCGTAAACCGCCTTTTTTATGTTCTCTTTTGAGATCATAATGCGTTCAACATCACCAAGACGGGGTACGGGTGGGTCGTCGGGGTGAAGTCCCAGCTTTATGCCGTATTTTTCGGCGTAAGGAACTACTGCTTTGACAAAATATTCATAATTTGCCCAAAGCTGGTCGGCTGTGATTTTAGCGCCCGTAGGCTTGAAATCTGCCATATTGAACTCGGTTACCTTTGCACCGCCACGTTCAGGAAATTCCGAACTTGTGCGAAGCCAACCAATGTGCGCCATGAAGTTAAAGCAAATTGTGTCGATACCGTGAGCCTGCATATTGGGGAACATCGAAATAACCTTTTCTATGGACTCATCACGCAAAGCATCGCCTGCCTTGATATGGTCGTGAAGCTCGTTGGGCATAGGCTCGATAGCCACGGGTGTTATGCCGAAATCATTGAACTTTTTGATAAGAGCATCCCAATGCGACTTGTCGGCATAATCAAACTTGCCGTCCTCGGGCAGACGGATAATACCGTGCTTTACACCCGAAGCAATGGCAAAATCCCAAGTGGTGTCGTGTTCGGGACGAAAATAGTCTGCAAGTATCATATTGTCCTCCGTTATACACCCGAAAGGGTCAGGAATCCGCCGTCAACGGGGACGGTGATACCGGTGACAAAGCCTGCGGCCTCGTCGTCGATAAGCCAACGGATAGCACCGCACATATCGTGAGCCGAACCGAAGTTGCCCATAGGAGTGTGGTCGATAACGTCCTTACCACGCTTGGTGAGACCCTCCTCAACGGTGCCGAGAATCAGCTTGCTTCTGGGGTTCAGAATAAATCCGGGAGCAACTGCATTGATGCGGATTCCGGTCTTGGCAAAATAAGCTGCAAAGGCTTGAGTGAAGTTGGCAACAGCAGCTTTACTCATTGCATAGGCAAAGTTGCGGGTAAGAGGACAGTAGGTGTTCATTGAAGCGAAGTTGATGATGCTACCACCGCCCTGCTTGACCATATATTTTGCAAATGCGAGCAGGGGATAAACGGTACCCATTGTGTTGAGCTTGATGATGCTTTCAAAAACATCCATATCAACGTTGTAGATGCCGACCAAATCCTCGGGGCGGTCGTCTTGGAGCTCTCTGGGGTCAAACTCCGTGATTTTAGGCTGACATTTTGCATTGTTTCCGCCTGCGCCGTTAATAAGGAAGTCACAGCGGCCGTGGTTTTTGATGACCTCGTCGGCCAAAGCGTCAACCGCAGCTTTATCCATAACGTTGCAGGAATAAGCCTTGCATTCACCGCCGTTCTGACGGATTTCCGAGGCTACTTTTTCGGCGTTTTCAAGTGAAAGGTCAACCAACGCAACGAAGCATCCGCGAGCCGCAAGGTCACGCGAGACCTCGGAGCAAATAATACCTGCCGCACCTGTAACAACGGCAACCTTACCTTCATACTGTTTGTTCATTTTAAAACTCTCCTTTTATTTTTGAATTTTTAATTTTGCGTTTTCGTAACAGATTTTTTTGATGATGTTTTTTTGAATCTGGGGTGGCATATCCCATTCGCCAACGTTGTTTTGTTCGTCGAGCCACGAGCAGAGCAAACGTCTGAAATAATCGTGACGGACAAACGACAAAATACTTCTTGAGTCGGTTGTCATACCGATAAACTGCGAAACAACGCCAAACGAAGCGATACAGTTCAACGTGTTTTCGATTCCAAGCTTGTGGTCGCACCACCACCACGCAGGGCCAAGCTGTACCTTTGAAGGTACGCCGTCTTGTGAAAATGAACCCTGGAAAATGGCAAGAGGGGCTTGGTCACTCATATTAAGTGGGAACAGTACCGTATCGGGCAATGCTCCGTTTTGTTCCATTTTGCCTAAGATGTCAGCAACAGCCGAAATATTGAAACTTTCACCGGTGGCTGCAAAGCCTCCTGCAGGACCCGCTATTGAAAGCAGTCGAGGACTTGTTCTTCTTTTTGCATTCAAGTGTAAGAGCAGGGTCCAACCGCGTTTGGAGTATTCATTTCCCAAAGCAACCAGCATATCGGTCTTTTTGCCGTCGGCATCGTCTTTGAAAAAGCCTGCATCAAGCGAATGGTCTGCAAAACGGCAGCCCTTGGCAGAGAAACGGTCTAAAACCACACCGACTGCCTTTAAATATGTATTATCGTCAACAATTGCCACACCGCTTTTGGCAGAGAGCTCAGACTTAAAGGCGTCGGTTGGCGCAAGCAAATCATCTGCACGAAGCGAGGGTGCCACGGACTTTCCGTCGAAGCTTGACAGGTCTTCCAACAGGGTGGCTACGGGAGATTGATACTCAATGTTGAAGTGTGACAATATTCCGTTGTTGGAAAATTCGGGTGAGACAAGCATTTCGTTAGCCTTATCATATATTCTTTTGGCGTTTTGACTGTTTATGGCATCAGTCACTCCAAATACCGACGACAGCTCCATACGTGACCAATCATATACGGGATTACCTGCTAAAAAGGGAAAAATTTCGCAATATTTTTGGAATTTCTCGAAAGGCTCTGCGGCACCTGTTATAAAATGCTCATCAACTCCGCAAATTCGCATCAATCGGTGCTTATAAGGGTCGGGGTTGAGCCACAAATCAACGATATTTTCATATTTTTTGTCGGTCTTAATATCGGCCACGGCAATATGATTGTGAAAATCAATTATGGGCAAATCCTTAGCACACTCAAAATAAAGCCTCAAAGCCCCGTCGCTCTTTAACAAAAAGTTTTCGGTCATGGCTTTGCTCCGTTTCTCAAATCTTCGGTTGTGGCCAAAAGCTGTTCGATGTTTATTTTTTTATCGCCTCGATGCCAATTTTCCCAACCGTTCACCTCAAGTATTTTGCGCTCTTGCAATATCGTTTTGAGTTTACTGCTTGCCAAGTCGAAATAAGCCGTTCTTTCTTTATCGGTCAAGGTTTCGTCGGTCGTTTCCATCAAAGCAACGCACCACTCGGCCATCAACTGCATGTGAAGAATTTGATATTTCAAAAATTGTCTGAAATAAAGTATGATTTCTTGTGAAAGCTCGGATTCCAACTCTTCAGCCTCTTTGTAAAGTGCTGAAAATGCTGACGCACTGTTTTTCAGCACGGTTTTGATGCTCTCATCCCTTGATGGGAAAAAGTTAGTGCCCGGTTTGTTTTCAAGTATGTACCTTCCAAACAACATAAGTTGTCCGTCGGTCACCGCGTTGCGGACAAAGGGAAGATTTTGGTAATCGTGGTAATAAAAACACCACAAATCGGCAATTTTTCGCAACGGCGCTTCGCCAAAATCGGCAAAGCAGGCATAGTATTTTTGCCTTATGTTGTTAACCTTTTCACCAAACTTTCCAAAAAGTGCAATATCCAAGTTTAACAGTTCTTCTTTTGCGTTAAAGTTGGTAGGCTTTGCAAAAATTTTTGCATTCATCATGGCCGAAACGTGCAACGGACGAACGTTGGAAATGTTTAAAATCGAATAGCAAAGCAGATTTTTGCTTGCGGCAACGTTGTAGCAATAAGCCATCTTTTTGGGGTTGCAACCCTCGGCAAAATGGGGACCCAAATGCCAAAAAGCGGCGTGGTAATAAACACCGTAAGGATGGTTGCTTTTCAGAGCAACGTTATAAAGGTCTTCGCCAAACATCTGGTCAACGCCAAAATCGGCAAACACGGGGATTGTGTTTTCGGGCAAGGTCAAATACCCATTGCCGTAAAGCACGGAGCCTTCATTCCAAAGCGTTGCGGTACTGTAAAAAGAATCAGAATTTAAGGTATCGCGGACAATTTCCCACTGTGTGCTGATAGCATCCGAGATTATACTGCCGCGTTGTTCGTTTGAGGTGGGAACATTGGGGTCAGACCTCCAAACGGCGTTGTCACCCTTGCCACGCAAACCAAGCTGCCAAACAACCCTTTTGCCGTACTTTGCCCATTTGGTAGCGTAATACTGCCATATTTCGACCATTCTTTCTCGGTTGGTGATGAAAGAAATTGTCTCGTTGTCAAGGTTACGGTTTTTAAGATAGTTATCGGCACTGAAATACGAAACGCCCATCGGTTCAATATGGTGCTGTGAAACATATAAACCGCGTTTACACGAGGTCTCGACCAATTTTTCCTCGGCAGGATTATCAATATCAATAAAAGAGCCGGGAATTATCAGATTGATTTCCAAACGCAATGCCGTTTCCAAAACCATATCCAAAACCTCAGTGTCCATTACGTTTTGATAAAACGGATAGTTGATATTTCGGGTGCCGCCGCTGATTTTGAAATCGGTCAAAAGGTCTTCATCATTCAAAAACCAACCTCTGAAACGGACAGAACGCGAGGGTGAAGAAAAAAGCTGTTCTTTTAATTCCAACGATTCGGTTTGCTTGGGGAATACATCGGCTAACCTATAAACAGGTGATATATTCAAAAAATTGGTAGCGAAGCCATAGATACCATAAATAGTACCCAATTCATCAAAGCCGATTATATAAACAGCGTTTTCTTTTATGGTTATTGTGTAGCCCTCGGCTTCGGTCGGAACCTCAACGTTTTTCGGCAAATCGTCACCGACGGTCATAATAACAATACCGTCTTGGCCGCTGTCAGAGGTTATAAAAGCACCGTTTTGCCCCGAAAGCCTTTCGAGGTTGCACACAAGATTGGCAGTTGCTTTCTTGACCGATTCAAGATCGCTTTTTAAAACGATGTTACACCTGTTTAAAGAGTCAAAAACCTTGAACATTTTAAATCGCTCCTTTATGGTTGAAATCTTTCCCTTTTTGTGTTATTGTATAATAAATACGAGCAAAATACTATGCCATATTCGGCAAATTTGTATGGTATTCGCTCAAAACGAGGTGTTGTCATGGCGGGATTATGGTTTATGACCGATATTAGTCGTTTCGTTTCAAAGGCAGGTTTTGCTAATGTTACAAGGCCTAAAGGCCACAAGGCATTTTTTAAGAACGGAAAAAGGGTTTATACCTTTGCCTATATTGTGTCGGGGTGTATGAGGTATGATATATCAGGTCAAAAACAGGTAACCGCCACAGCCGGCACCCTTCTGTTTATACCAAAGGCTGTGGAGTACAAGGCTGAATATATAGAAGATGAGTCAACCATGAAGGTACTGACCTTTGATTTTACTGCCGACCCTACCGACCAGTTTTTTCAAAAGCCGTTTAACATTACAAGCCACAGAATAAAAGAGGTTTTTGACACAATTGACCACCAAAACGGTATCAACAGTATGTATCTGGTCTCAAGACTGTATAAGCTGTTTTGGTTATTGGGCGAAATGAATGTCAGTACCGACAAAAGGTTTCAGCGCCTTTTTCCTGCAATACAACACATAGAGCAAAACTATTCCGACAACGTTAAAATATCGGAGTACGCTAAAATGTCGGGGATGAGCGAGTCTAACTTCCGCAAAAAATTCAAGCAATGCACGGGAATGTCGCCTATCGACTATCGCAACTCGGTCAGGCTTAACATTGCCAATAAGCTTATCCAAAGCAAGGAGTATACGGTATCCGAGGCGGCGTACTTTGTAGGATTTAATAATATGTCGTTTTTCTACGAGGCCTACAAAAGGCAGTTCGGAATCGGTAAAATTAAATAGTAGCGGCCACACACTTTTATATGGAACAATCGACAACAACGGTGCCTCTTACCACAACGGTTACCGGGTTTTTCTTACCTTTTTTGAAATGAAACTCAAAAGATAGCCTAAGACGAAAACGGTTTAGGGGAGGATTTGAACTAAACCTTAAAGCAATATTAGTGGAAAATTTTAAAATTTTATGATATAATCAGTTCGATAAATAAGAATTTGCAGGGATGATTGAGATGATTATTTTAATTACAGGAGCATCGCATACGGGTAAAACAGTTCTTGCTCAAAAGTTGCTTGAAAAATATAAATATCCATACCTATCAATTGACCATTTGAAAATGGGGTTAATTCGTAGCGGTAACACAGACCTTACCCCTATGGATGATACGGAATTAGTCGGATATTTGTGGCCGATTGTTCGGGAAATGATAAAAACTGCTATTGAAAACACGCAGAACTTAATTGTCGAAGGTTGCTATATTCCATTCGATTGGCAGAAGGACTTTGCCCCCGAATATCTTGAAAACATCAAATATTACTGTCTTGTAATGAGTGAGGAATATATCAGAAACCACTTTGCCGACATAAAGAAATATGCAAACGTCATTGAAAATCGTTTGGATGATGAATGGTGCACAATGGAGAGTGCGTTGGCAGATAATGCCGAAATGTTATCCCTTGCACAAAAGCATAATGTAAACTATATACGCATTGAAGATAAATACGAAATCAATATTGATTTATAACGACCAATTCCAATTTTTGGGTAAGTGAGATATGAAAAAAATTATTGTAATCGGATGTCCCGGAAGTGGTAAGAGTACCTTTTCCAAGTCATTACATAAAATTACAAAAATTCCATTGTATCATTTAGATATGTTGTTTTGGAATGAAGATAAAACAACTGTTGAAAAATCCGTTTTTCTTGATAGACTATTAAAAATAATCGAAAATAGTGAGTGGATAATTGATGGCAATTATGCTTCCACAATGGAATTGAGAATGCAAAAGTGTGATACAGTTATTTTTCTTGACTATTCATTAGATGTTTGTCTTAATGGTATTAAGGAGAGAAAAGGAAAACCAAGAAGTGATATGCCTTGGATAGAAAGTGATGAAGATGATGCAGAATTTGTTGAGTTTATAAAAAACTATAATTCACAAAGCAGACCAAAAGTAATAGAACTATTGAAAAGGTATTCGCACAAAGATATTTATATATTTACAAATCGTATCCAAGCAGAAGAATTTCTAAATAAAATATGACGACAAATTCCAATTTATCGAATAGTTTTAACGACGGAATTTTTGGAAGTAATAGGTAAAAAGTAAGAGGTAATAAGTAAAGGTTGTATTGTAAGGCAAACCGTTTTGTGCTGTGTAGGTGTTAAGCGTAATTTCTTTTGAATTTTGACGGGGAGACTCCCTAAAGCTTTTTCAAAATTTTGTGCGAGGCGACGTTGACAGAAACAAAGGCTTTGGTGTAAAATGTGATTTGGTACAGTATATAAAAATGACAATTACCGTTTATGATAAGGAAGGCGCGAGATTTGGCTAAGGATATTTTTATTTCATACCGAAACGACGGGTGCAGTAATCAGTTTGCACACCGTCTGGCAAGTGATCTTACTGCTTTGGGTTACAGTGTTTATTTTAATCCTAACGAGCAGCACAGCGACTGTTTCCCCGACCGACTGAAAAATGCGGTCAAGGAATGTAAGGATTTTATTTTGGTGTTATCGCCCCAATGTGTTGAGCGACTTAAACGCAACGACGATATTGACTGGGTGCGTGAAGAAATTTTAACCGCCAAGGCAAACGGAAAACACATCATTCCCGTTCTGGTAGACGGTGCGGCTATGCCCTCAAGACCCGAGGATATGCCCGAAAGCTTACAGTTTTTGCCCTATGTTGATGCCGTAAAGCTGCCCGATGAGTACAAGGATTCACCCTTTACGGTTTTGTTGGGCGGTCTTAATTCCAAGCAGGACGGACGCGACCGATATAAGGATGCCTTTAACAGCAACCCCAATTACCCCGTAAACGAGGTCTTTGAACAGTTGTCAGCCGAGGCCGAAAGCGGCAACATTGAGGCTATGTATGAGCTGGCGATGATGCACTATTACGGTGTAACTTCTGCCAAGGGTCAGTCCAATTGGGATTATGAAGAGGCCGTAAGGTGGCTTCGCTTGGTGGCCGAAGCCGACCACCCCTTATGCCACGAGGCCGAGAACATTCTGGCGCGTATGTACTATAACGGAACCGTTCCTGCCGAGCCGCAGTCCTATGAAAAGTCGACCGAATATATAGAACGTGCCGCACCTTACAGTGAATATGCCAAGTCGCAGAAGGCTTACCATTTAAGAGAAGGCATCGGTTGTGAGTTCGATTATGACCGATATTTGCAGTTCCTTAAAGAAGGATTCGGGACGGGCGACAATATGAGGGCGGTCGGTCTTGCCAACTTTTATATCAAATACGGAAAATACGACGAGGCGATGGCGGTTTATGATTCCATAGAGAATCTGACACCCGATATAAATTATCAGATCGGTATGCTTTACCGCAATGGTGTGCTTTCCGACCCGCCTAAGCCCGATTTTATGCAGGCGGCATATTATCTGCGCAATGCGGCCGACGAGAATCACATTTTGGCGGCCTATGAATACGGTATGCTGTGCTTCAGACCGAGCGGAAGATTTCGTAAGGATTTCAGAAGTGCCGAAAAATATCTCAAAATGGCGGCCGACGGCGGACATTCCAACGCACAGTACGTGCTGGGCTTTATGTATGAGTCGGGTCACGTGACAAAAGACCTCGAAAAGGCGGTTGAATATATGGAAAAGGCAAGGGCTCAGGGCAATTCCTTTGCCGCGATGGAATTGGCTTCCATATATCAGCAACCCGAGGTGCAAAATTATCAAAAGGCCTATGAATGCGCCGTGATGGCGGCCGAACACGGTGTGGGCGAGGGTGAGTT
>JAGBXM010000121.1 GCA_017629275.1 Clostridia bacterium | reverse complement strand
TCGATTTTACAAGGACAAAACGGTCGTCATAGTCGGTGGCGGCAACTCCGCGGCCTCAGATGCTTTATATCTTTCCCGCCTTGTAAAGAAGGTTTATCTCATCCACCGTCGCGACACTTTGAGGGCTGCAAAAATTCATCACGAACCGCTTAAAAACGCTGAAAATATTGAATTTTTATGGAACAGCACCGTATCTGAAATTATTGCCGACCAACGTGTCAGCGGTGTGAAAATCAAAAACGTTCAGACCGAAAGCATTACCGAACTTGATTGCGATGCCGTGTTTGTAAGTATCGGGCGAAAACCAACCACTAAGTTTTTAAACGGTGCCGTAAATCTTGACGAAAACGGATATATAATTGCCGACGAATCAACCAAAACCAACGTTGACGGTGTGTATGCCGCAGGTGACGTAAGAACCAAAGCACTCCGACAGATCGTCACCGCCGT
This sequence comes from Clostridia bacterium, assembly GCA_017629275.1. GTDB lineage: Bacteria > Bacillota > Clostridia > Oscillospirales > Acutalibacteraceae > UMGS172. Next base: position 5,041 of record JAGBXM010000121.1, on the reverse strand, counting down.
AAACGACGGCGCAACCGCAGTCCACTTTGCAGAAGAATATTTAAACAAAACTTAAAAAAGCACCTGCTTCAAAATTTTGAAGCAGGTGCTTTTATGTAATTTAGTCCTCTTTCTTATGATAACGCAAACAACACATATCATCGCCCTTGGCAATACATTTGGGCAAATCAAGAACACTCCCGTAACATTCACCGATACCGTGATCACCGCACATTGCAATATCACAAAGCATTGCTATTTCTTCATCCGTGCAACCCGCGTTCTGCCAGGCCTTTACCAACGGGCAATAATGGAAATCAATAGACAACTTATCATCGGTCGATTCCAAAACCTTCATTTCAAAAACAAGCTGTGCAGGTTTTGTAAATAACGTCTTTTTAAGGCCCTTTAAACTGTCGGTCTTGCCTTTTTTAACAAGTCCTGCACCCTGCGACAGACCGCAACGCTTAACCGCGGCACTACCGAAATCTTTCGGGTCAAGTCCTCTTTTTTTAGCCTCGTCACAAAGCAAGTACAGCCAGAAAGCACGGTGCTCCAGCTGTGCGCGGATGGCCTGAAGCAATCCGTTTTTGTATTTCGGTTCATTTTTAACAATACTCATTTAATTCACCCTCATTTTAAAAAACATATTTTTTGAATTATAGGTCAATTATATCACACACGGGTTGAAAACTTCAAGATATCAAGAGAAAATACACAAACACGACTAATCGATATTAACGGTTGTCAATAAAATATTTGCTTACGGCAAATATTAAATATTCACTTCGTGAATTGTGAAATTTGATGCTTTCGTTGAAAAAGACCGATGCTTTGTTTCAAAGCATCGGTCTTTCTTGGTGGAGATGGCGGGAATCGAACCCGCGTCCAAAAACACGTTCCCGTAACCTTCTACATGCTTATTTTATCGTTTAAAATTCCCTTACGCTAACGCCGATAAACAGGCTTTAACGTTCGGTATCCTCTTTCCGTGGCAGAGTCGAGGAACCCATCCGCTCACGTTCACCGCTAATCGACACCCAAACCCGGACCGCGGTATTTCCGGGCAGGATGGCAGCTTAATTAAGCTGCAAAAGCAACTGTATTATTGTCAGTTATTTTAAAGAATTCGGTTTTCAAAGCGTTCCCGTAACGCTGCATGCTTATCGCGGTTCAGTATCCCTGTCGAAACCTTTACATCCCCTTATATTTTTATTTTAAAATAGCGGAGCGACGAGAGCGTCGCTCCCTACTTATTTCTAATTAAAACTCAAACACCGATTTGAGCCACTTAACGGCCAATTCACACCAAACAGCATTGTGCTTCATCGCATCGCTTTGAGCGTTGGGCACAAGAGCGTGTTTGCAGGTAGTAATACCGTGCCCTCCCTTTGGGAAAATATGCAATTCATAAGGGATTTTCTGTTCCCCCAACGCTGCCGCATATTTCAGACTGTTCACGGGGTTGACCGCACCGTCGTCAGAAGCCGCCCAGATAAACGTCTTGGGTGTAATTTCAGCATCAACGTGCTTTTCCAAAGAAAAATGCTCAACGTCCTCTGCCGACAGTTCCGTTTTACCCGTGAGGCTTATAAACGAGCCCAAATGAGTAGGCATTTCGGCCGAAATGACGGGATAACACAAAATCGCCGCTTGAACAGGCTTGGGATCAGCAACAAATTTCAACAATTCGGGGTCGTTACGCAGTGTGCAATAACTTGCCGCCAAATGACCTCCTGCCGAAAAACCGATAATAGCAGTTTTATCAGCATCACAGCCAAATTCATCGGCGTTAGATATAATATAATCAACGGCACACGTCACTTCAATGAGAGACTGCGGGAAAATATGCGGTTTTACCGAATATCTAAGCACAAAACAGTTGCAACCGGCCGCCAGATAATCAAATGCTACCGGCTGACCCTCACCGCTCCAGGTTACACTGTAACCGCCACCGGGGCAAATCAAGACCGACGGCCTTTTATGATCTGCAAATGTCGGCTTGTGTATCTCCTGCACCATCACTTCCAAAGTAGGATCGGCACCGTTACGGTCAAGCGTGGGATAAAGTTCCTTCAAATGAACCGTTTTGAAAATCATTCTCTGTTCCTCTCCTTCATTTCACGCTGAATGACACGTTCAGCCGACTTCTTGGCCATATCGGCGCGCTTATCATAAAGCTTCTTGCCTCGGCAAACGCCAAGCTGAACCTTAACAAGCGAACCCTTAAAATACAGAGACAACGGAATCAATGTCAGTCCCTGCTGCTTAATAACACCGAACAAACGGTTGATATCCTTTTTATGAAGCAACAGTTTTCTGACCCTTGTAGGCTCACGGTTGAAGATGTTACCCTTTTCATAAGGACTGATATGCATACCCTTGACAAAGACCTCGCCCTTGTCAATATCGCACCACGAGTCTTTAAGGTTTACCCCACCCTTTCGGATAGATTTAACCTCGGTGCCGCACAGCTCGATACCGCATTCAATACTTTCTTCCACAAAATAGTCGTGAAACGCCTTTTTATTTGTAGCAATAGTTTTAATGTTGTCAGACATTGCGAACACCTCCTTCTGATCTCGTGGATAACGATTATATCACATTATTCTTAAACGGTCAAGTGGTGAAATATCCGCATTTTTCGACTCAATCCACAAAATATTGCAACCTTAATAATGAATATTTAATAACAAGGTCAAACGCCACCTTGAAATTCAAGGTGGCGTTGTTGTCAAATAGAAATCAGCCAAGCATCTTTACATAGCTTATACCGTCATTCTTCTGATAAATATTAACCCAATCAATAATATATTTGTTCGTATTTTCCCAATCCTCAGGTCTGGCATCGTTGATGGACATTGAGTTGTTGGCAAATCCCAAGGCCATACTGATAAGTAAATACATTTCCTGATTAAAGGTGTTCTTGTCCTCATTATCATCACGGAAAACATATTTGAAATAATCATTACCGTCACAAACAAAGGTCATAGACTCAGAATCCCACATCATACCATAGGTGTGAAAACCTTCGGTCAATAATTTGCCGTCAGGACATTGATATTTTTTTTCGTTAGCGTGTGTTTCGTCAAGTGAAGTATGTTCAAACCCGTTCTGTTCACCGTAAACCGTCGGCCAGCTGTGACAGTTGGCGTAATATATTGCCGAATTACCGAAGCATTCCACAACGTCAATTTCCGAGTACATATTCATTTGGTCAGCTGTTGCTTTACCCGAATCGCTGCAAACCCACAAAGCGACCCAGAAATCGGTGCCGTGAGGAATCACCGCACTCATTTCAAGATAACCGTATTTATATCTCATGGTCTTTTGTGAACTGATTCTTCCGCCGTAATAATACGAGTCATCCTGACGGGCACAGATGTGAAACTTGCCGTCATTAAGAAATACATCCGAAGGGTCGTCCGAGCGAACACTGGTCTTGCCGTTCTCACCCTTTACTCCCGACTCTTTAGGTGTCGACTGATACCACTTGGTCACATCAAGCACGTCACCGTTGAAATCGTCACCCCACGCATATTTGAGGGTAGTTTTATCGTCATAAGAAGAAATTGCAGTATTATAGTTGCCGTCAACAACGGTATCTTTCACGTCACCTTTAAGCATCTTTGCAAACTCCGACACCGCCAATGCGGTTGCGTGAGCACTTCCGCCGTTTAAATACACCTTCTTACCCATAACAGCAATTTTATATGAATTAACGTCGGACAAAAACTCAACGCCGTCACGGTCGGCGTTACCGACAATTATTTCATAATCGGTTGCCGCCACGTTGTCGTGAACCATAGATAACCTGTAACCGGCATTGGTAACAAGCGACTGCACAGCCTTTTCAATTTCAAGCTCGGTCAAGTATGACGAATTGAAGTGCGGACGGACAAATTTAAAACTGCCGATCGATACACCGTTTACCGTCACGGTCTCATAGTTACCCTTTGCGGCCTCAGAATAAAGAATACCTCCGTCAATACCTTCTGCCTTAACAAAGTTGGTAATAAAGTATTGAGCCGCCTTTTCAAGACCTGAAACGTCAGGAGAATATATAACTATCTTCTTGCCGATAGAACAAACGATAAAATCCTCAAATCGGCCGCCGTGTTTAGCCGCAAGATACTGCCTTGCCGATTCGGTCTCGGGACGGTTGGTGTTACCCACAAGAATTTCATATACATCGGTTCCGTCCTCTGAATCGGTCTGATTCTTAATACTTACCCCAACGGTGTCCTTAACCGCTTTAAAAACACTTGCCGCAACGGTTGTAACCTTAGTGTCGCCATCAGGACGGATAACACGGTAAACCGACTCACCGTTTGAGTCCTTGTATTCTATCTTACCTTTAAAAAAGATTCCATCGTCAGCCGTAATACCGCCCGAAGCAGAAGAATCCCCATTTTTGTCTGAACCGCAACCAACAAACAGTGCAGCACATAGCAAAACAACAAACAATAAAGCAAAAACTCTTTTCATACGTTTGCCTCCATTATTACTTATAAATGTATCATAACATATTTACTCCTTAAAATCAAACAGTATAGTGATATAAAAGTGATTGTATAGTGATATATTCAACTTTCCTTCAGATAAAAGATTGACAAACCGACCCGAATATTGTATAGTATAGAGCGTAAAATTAAACGAAATGCTCCCTTAGTTAAATGGATATGCGAACCTCACCCGTTTGCAAAATCAAAGATTTTGAACGGGTCCCGAGAACCGCGATACGGCTTCGCCGTATGAATAAACCCCTCCCTTACATCAATTATAAATAACATACGCCCCCTTAGTTCAATGGATAGAATAAGATCCTCCTAAGATTTAGAAGTGAGTTCGATTCTCGCAGGGGGTGCCAGGCTGTCAACGGTCATTGAGTGTGAACGGTTGTATCCGTTGATTGCAAAGATGGCGTAACTCACATTCACACGTGGGCGATTGTAAAGTGGGGACCGTTCCTCGCCGCCATACCAACTGATCAAAGGCTGTCTCACAATTTCGATGAGACAGCCTTTAAATTTGCGTGTAATTATAATTTTTATTCAACAGG
>JAGBXM010000120.1 GCA_017629275.1 Clostridia bacterium | reverse complement strand
ATTACGCAAAGCACGGAAGATACCTGCAACGTTGCGGGTGTCACCAACGTTGACGTCAATGCCGTATTTCTTGGGTATCTCAATTTCGTGACGCCAAACGTCAACGTCGCCGTTGAAAACGGTCACCAACACACCGTCGGCATCCTTTAGTGCTTCAACACGGTCGGTAGTGGGGATGATGACGCACTCGGGACAATCCATTTCCTTTGCGGTGCGTTCAACAACCTTGGTGATCATTTTAAGATGCTCCTCATTAGTGTCCATCAAACGGATTTCACAAGGACGGAAGGCATCAAAATGCAAAAGGTCTTTAACACAGGTTGAGGTGAACTGCAGACTTCCTGCACCAATAAAAGCAAACTTTTTCATTTCAAACGATCCTTTCAGATGTTATTTTTTTAGGTTACTATACCACCAAAGCACGGCGAAGTGAATGGTCATAACGGTTAAAAATATGGACAAAACGGCTAACGCTATTGCTTTTTTGTGCGTGCTGCAGTATAATATAAAAGCTAAATTCGCCTTACGGCGAGCTAAATTGAGCAAGCTCAGCTAAATTGCCTGCGGCAGCTAAATGTGCTCCGCACGCTGAAAGGTGTTGTATTATGTTATCGGTTTTTGACGGAAGATACAGAGATCTTACCAATTTTACTTCAAATGAATATCTGCACATCAACAGTAGCGGTGTGAGTTATATGAGGTACGTTGACAAGCCTCGTTCGGTGCGGTTTTACCGACCCGACGGGCGCGTGGACTGTCATTTCTTGCTTGTGACCAACGGATGCCTTATCGCTGAGGTTGACGGCAGGGAATACAAACTGAAAGTCGGTGATGCGCTGTTTTACAAGCCGAATGACCCTCAGTGCTATACCGTTTCGGTTGATGAGAACTGCTCTTATGAGGAACATTTATATGTTCATTTTTGCGGAACGGTGTCCGAAGAGATTTTGCTCAAAGCAGGCCTTGACCGTTCCTGCGTGATATTGAACACATCGGGTGAAGCCAAGCGCGTTTTTGAGGTGGTACTGCGTTGCTACCGCTCGGGTGATGAAATGACCGCCGTCGGTAATCTGTTGCGGCTTACTGCGCTTTTATCACCCAAAGTCCAAGCACCGCAAAATATCGGTGCGAAACTTATTCTCTCTGAAGCGGAGTTTATCAGCTCGCATTATTCAGAGGAAATCGACCTTAACGCTTGTGCCGAGCGGTGCGGTTTCAGTCGAAGTCGCTTCACTCATCTTTTTACCGAGGTTGTGGGTATTTCACCGTACCGATACCAACAAAAATTCCGTTTGGAGCAGGCTTGCGAGCTGTTGAGATCAACAACACTTTCGATCGGTGAGGTTTCGGAAAGCGTTGGCTTTTCGGATGCACTGTATTTCAGCCGTTTATTCAAAAAGCGATTCGGTGTTACGCCATCGCATTATCGTTCAGGTCAAAGAAAATGATACGGATTACTAAAAACAAATACGCTTATAAAAATTATGTCCTGAACACTGTTGAAGTGGGCGATTTGTTGTGATATAATCCTACTATAATTACCGAGTAAAATTCAGTGGGGTGGTATTTGTGAAAATTAAAAAAATAGGCGATCCCAAGGTTATTATGTGCAATCCTGACAGTTATCATAATTATTTTGCATGGCCTACAATAGCCAAGCTGCAAAACGGTAAGATTGCCGTTGTGGCATCGGGATTCAGGTTAAAGCACGTTTGTCCGTTCGGAAAGGCGGTTATTTGCTATTCGGAAAACAACGGTGAAACATATACTGCGCCTGCTCCGATAATCGACACTCCGCTTGATGACCGCGACGCAGGTATTTTGGCGTTCGGTGAAAGCAACGTGTTGATTACGTCGTTTAATAATACGGTTGAATTCCAAAAGGGCGAGGCCGAAAAGTACGGCGGAGACAAGGGCGGATATCAGGTAGCATATTTAAATCGTGTTGAAGCCGAAGCAGAGGAGAAATTTTTGGGCTCGACCTTTAAAATCAGTAACGACTGCGGTGTGACCTTTGGCCCATTGCATAAAAGCCCCGTAACCTCTCCGCACGGACCT
>JAGBXM010000119.1 GCA_017629275.1 Clostridia bacterium | reverse complement strand
TTTTTAGCAAAGAAGCTCCCTCTGAAGAGGGAGCTGTCACGTTTGCAAATCGCCTTTAATAGGGCGACTCACTTTTCGCTTTGAATGTCCATCGGCGGTGCAGCCGCAACCGCAGTCTCCGTCGTCGATATCGCAGGGTCTCGGCGGGAAGAAATCGTCGGTCGGGAACTTGATCCTGCGGAACACGTCACAGGGTCCGTCGGTCGAATCGTTGCACTGCTTTTCAGGTACACAGAAATCGTATACAGGCACCAGCATCTGCACGTTTCTGATAAGCTGAATAACGGTGAACAATCCCAACGTTACGTAGACCGTTTTGTTGTCGGGGTCACTGCACGGATCGATACAACCGCCGACCACCGAGGCGATACTTGCAGGAATATAGCCGGGCACGTCGTCACGGCAACGGCAATCCCCGATCCTGGCCGACAAAGCAATAGGGTCGACAGCCTGAACAACACAACGCGGTGCGTTACCGCCCGCCACCGTGCGGCGGTTACAACAGTCGTCAGCCACGTACTCGTTGGTAAAGGTCTTGACGTTACCCTCACTTCCGTAAAGAATGGCTTTTTTGTTGTAGAAACAAATGCCCTTGACCGTCACGGGACAGGTATGCGGTGCCGTAAACACGTCAAGCTGTACCGCAAAGAAAAAGGTCAGGTCGGCCGAATAAAAGCCGCGCTTGAAGGTCACGGGTTCCACGTCTATGTTCACGTCGATAACCTCGGCCGATTTTATCCTGACACTGCAGGCGTCGTTTATAAGACACTGTGCGTCTTTGGGAAAATACACCCTCATATCGGTGACGCAGTCACGGTCGCAGCAGGAATCGTATACCCTGCCTGCATCTACACAAACCGCTTCCTTAAAATCCGAAGAGTCGGTGGGACAGTTTTGTCTGATATCTGCCATAAAAATCCTCCACATCAAATTTTGTCAGTATTACTGACTTCCCTATATTTTATTCCAAAGGTGCGGTTGTGTTACGAAGATTTTCAGCATATACTCAAAGTGCACACCGTAAAATTGACAAATCAGGATAAATGGTGTAAAATAATCTAAAAGTAGGTGTTTATATGGCAGAATTTATAGAAATATTAAAGGCCGTGCTTTACGGTATAATCGAAGGTATAACCGAATGGTTGCCCATTTCCAGCACAGGCCACCTTATTTTATTTGAGGAACTTTTCTGGAAATCGTCCGACCCAAAATTTATGGAAATGTTCCGAGTCGTCATTCAATTGGGCGCCATTTTGGCCGTTATTGTAATGTTTTTCAGAAAACTCAATCCCTTCTCCCCCAAAAAGGATTCCATTGCCAAGCGTTCCACGTGGGAGATGTGGATAAAGGTCATAATCGCGTGCCTGCCTGCCGCCGTTATCGGTCTGCCGTTTGACGACCTGCTCGACAAATGGTTCTACAACTTCCCCACCGTTGCCGTCACGCTTATTCTGTACGGCATCGCCTTTATCGTTATCGAATCAGGTAATCGTCCCGAGCCTAAAATATGCGACATTTCGGATATGTCTTATAAAACTGCACTTCTTATCGGCGCGATACAGTTACTGGCCCTTATCCCCGGCACATCACGTTCGGGTGTCACCATTCTGGGTGCGTTACTGCTCGGTTGTTCAAGGGTGGTCGCGGCAGAGTTTTCGTTCTTTTTGGCCATTCCCATAATGTTCGGCGCAAGTCTTTTAAAGTGCGCTTCTTACGCTAAGGATATGCTGGCCGGTGAAGCCGCCGCCATCGGTTCGCTTGAAATAACCGTTTTAGCAGTCGGTCTTGCCATTGCCTTTGTAATTTCCCTTTTAGCCATAAGATTTTTGACCGAATATGTCAAACGCAAGAACTTCAAGCCGTTTGGATATTACCGTATAGTTCTCGGTATAATACTGTTGGCCTACTTTTTCATTTTCGCATAATATTTCTCGTAAATAACAAGGAGTAAAAAATGCTTATTTGTGTAGACATCGGAAACTCAAATATCACGTTGGGTGTTTTTGAGCAGGAAAATTTAAAGTTTACGGCACGTCTCGCCACCGACACGCGCCGCACCTCTGACCAGTACGCCATTGAGATCAGAGATATTCTTCACATTTACGATATCGAACGAAATTCCATTACCAAGGCGGCCATTTCTTCGGTCGTACCGACCGTCGGCTCGGCCATCGAAAAAGCGGTTGAACGTCTTTTCAATATCAAACCGATAGTTTTGGGTCCCGGTGTCAAAACGGGTCTTAATATCAAAATCGACAACCCTGCACAGTTGGGTGCCGACCTTGCGGCAGGTGCCGTGGGCGCGTTGGCAAAATACCCCTGTCCCTGCATTATCATTGATATGGGCACCGCAACCACTTTAAGCGTAATTGACAAAAACGGTGCATTTTTAGGCGGTATTATCGCTGCAGGTATCAAGCTGACAATGGAAGCCTTGACGTCGCGTACCGCACAGCTTCCGTCGGTAGGACTGGAAGCGCCCAAAAAGGTCATCGGCAGTAATACCAACGACTGTATTAAATCGGGTCTTATCATCGGTCAGGCCGCCATGCTTGACGGACTTGTGACCCGAATCGAAGACGAGCTCGGTTCCTGTGCTACCGTCGTTGCCACAGGCGGTCTCGCCCCCGAGGTCATCAAGCATTGTACCCATAAAATCCTCTTGGACGATAACCTTCTTTTGGACGGTCTTCGCATCATCCACGACAAAAATGTATAATCTGCAAAATATAAAAAAGCGTTGGTAGCAAACCGTTACCAACGCTTTTGTTTTTCATTTCTTGATATATGCCGTGACGGATGAGTAGTTAGCAATCAACCACCCCACACGACGCACTATATAGCCGAACCTCCCTCTGATGAGGGAGGTGTCACGGCAAAGCCGTGACGGAGGGAGAGATAAACCAACCATCGATCGTCTGTTTTCGGGAGGGCGCAGAGACCCTCCCCTACAAAATGGAATTCACCGTTATACGAACCAACGCTAATGCTACCGTCGTAGGGGCGAACTGTGTTCGCCCGTTAGCCTTCCCCTCAAGGGGAAGGTGTCACGCAAAGCGTGACGGATGAGGAGAACGGCAACCAACCGACCCAAACAACCCGTTATCAAACCAATAAAGCATATTATCTGTCATTCTGAGCAAAGCGAGGAACCTTAGCCTCCCATTGTAGGGCAGGGATTTATCCATGCCACCGCACGACGGCTTTTCGTGACATCTCCCCTTCACCGAAGGAGAGTCTTCCTCGACGGTCCGTTTAGATCTATTTATGGGACGTCGAAGGCGCCGTCCCCTACAAAAAAAACACTTTTATTTCTTTTCTTCAACCTCGACCTTTATCTCGCCGTGTTCCTTTTCAAATTTACGGATACACTCGTTGACAAGATAAAGAATCTGTCCGTTGCCCGAACGGCCCTCATACTTTGCAATATAATGCAATTTATAGTGCATTTCCTTATTGATTTCAATTCCCAAATGCTTATTTTCTTTATTTCTCATAAATATTCACCACAAAAATCTTAATTTAAGTACATTTTAAGATTTATTTGTGCTATAATGTTTCAAGTATACTGATTATAAGTATACCCAAACTTTAGGAAGAGAGTGATTAAATATGAACGAAAACTTAGTTGAATGCTGGTGCTGTGCGTATTTTTGGCAATACGATGAAGATGACCGTATTTACTGTAAACTAAAAAACATTGATGTATCGCCCCACGACAAGGTATGTGCCGAATTCTTTTTAAACGGTGGACTGCACACAAAGCGCACAATTCCCGACTACTGCAAAAACTATTCAAAATAAAACGGAGGACCGAAAATCGGTCCTCCGAAAACAACGTACAATTTTTAAGATTTTACAGATTTTTATTAAACGATATGATCCTTAAAATAACGGGTGCAAGAACGATGTTGACAATAAGTTCAAAAATAAAATTGCCGCCTGCAAGACCAAGGAACATATACTCAACAGCACTTGCAAAACCGCCTGCCGCACCCCATTCGGTAACAGCGCTCATAAAGAACAACTTGCATCCCAAAAGGAAAACACCCGTGTTGACCACAGGACACACGACGGCCGCCGTTATAACCGCAAGATACTTGTTTTTAGCCGATAAAAGCTTATAAACAAGTCCCGCAAAAAGGCCGCACAGCGTTCCCTTTAAAAGGACGGTGATTATGGTTCCCGGTACGTTGATGGCGTAAAACGCCGCCGCATCACCGCTGATAAGCACCACAACACCGAACACAAAACCGAGCCAGGCTCCGATTTTGTAATCACAGATTGCGGCACCGACAACGATTGGCACAAGCACAAGCGATACAGAAAAAGGTCCAAGCTTAATAAACTGACCCAACATCTGCAACACTATAACGAGTGCTGTCAGAATGGCACCGAGCACCAGACTTTGCGTTTGTTTTTTTGTTTTCATAAAATCTCCTCCGATACTGTTCCCGAAAGGGATACAGTTCATATATTTGCAAACCGCGAAGCGGTAATTGCCGAAAGACTATATACTTTTCTCTACAAAATTTTCGAGATTTCCGATATAAATATCAAATCCCTTATCCTCTTTTTTGGTAACACCGTCAAGGCTTATGACCGCCTTGCCAAACACCTTGAAAAAGCCGACCAAGGCTTCGGAAAACTTAATTTCTTTAAGCAGTCCGTTTTCTTGGACCGCCTTATCACACTCAACGGCAATTTTGACGATAGGCAGTATCTTCACGGCGAACTGAACCGAATTGAGCTTGAACTCTTTAATCAAAACCGCCAGGGTTTTTGCATCGGTATTGCAACCCGTCACCGCGTCGAGCAACTCAACCTCGGTGCGTGATAATGAGCCGTCACTGGCCGACAAAAACATCATAAACTTGGCCGTATCAATACGGAAAAGGTCCTTCAAGGCTCTTTTAGAACCGTCAGACCGTACAAAAAGCTTTTTCTTGTCGATCATATCGCAGACCTTGGATATATCTTTATACCGTTTGGCCGCCTCGGATATCAACTTGTAATCCATAAAACCACTTCCAAAAATTACAATTTAAGTTCATCGAAAAATTTAACGTCAGACAAGACCCATTCCAAAGCCTTGCGACGTTCAATAACGATCGAACTGTTCAAAGACCCCGTCTTGAAAACTTTATCGTTCCAATTCTTATCGACGGCCCAATAATATCGGTAATAAAGGTCGTGCATATTAAGAATATCCTCTTTCGACCTCAGACAACATTCCGACTTGAATTCCTCAAGATTGCGGCAACGGTTTGCCATAGCTATTACCTTTGAGGCCTCGCAAACAACACCGCCGTTTTTAATATCATCTACCAACCCAAGGCACCAACACAAAGCCCAGGCCGACTCAAAATACCAGTTGGCATCAATAATATCCTGCTCGGAACAGTTGCCTTCGATAATGCGCTTTTCTTTGGCACCGATACAATCCTCAATGCCGAAAATTTTGATTTTTTCAATTACCGTAGCCCTTGCTTTATTGGCACTCGCAGAGTCAACATTGGCCTTGGCAATAAACCCCAGTTGTGCAATAATACCCGACATCAGAGCCATTTTAGAAATATCATCAATGCTTTTGAGCTGTACTTTGGAATCCTCAAACAAGCACGGCAAAGACTTATCAAAAGTGATGCCTTCACGTGCGATGAGCTTCAGGCTTTGCTTTTTTCTCTGAGTCAGTTTCAAAGTATCTTTATCTTTTTTGCCCCAAAAGAACATCTCAAGCACCTCGCCTTTTCACTTTATATTATATAGCACTTAAAACTTCAAGTCAACAGTTGTATCACTTTTCCCCGTTCCATAGTATAACACGACTCGAATTTCGGGTCTTGTTCATATCTATTATCCTCTGATTCGATGACCCTTTAAACCTTAACGAAATATCCTTCAGTTCCTCTTGGAATTCACCGTCGACAAGTATGTCGATGAGCGACAATACCTCATCGGTGACCTCACACCGTGCGCGTGAAGCCCCCGTCAGTTCCTCAAAGGTATATCCCGAATAACACCAAACGGTCTTGTTTTTATAAACCTCTTTCACACGCTTCAAAAACGGCAGTAAGGCCCGTTGATTCTGAGGTTCCATCGGTTCCCCTCCAAGCAACGTCAGACCGCCGATATAAGAAGGATTTAAAGCCTCAAGCAACTCGTTTTGAACACCTTCGTCAAACAGTTGACCAAAGTCAAAATCCCAGGCTTCTTTATTAAAACAACCCTTACAATAGTGGGTACAACCCGACACAAACAAGGTCACCCGTATACCGATCCCGTTAGCTATATCGTTTTTATTTATCTTCGCGTAATTCATAATCACTCCACCTCTTTTTGCCTTCCCCAGCGGGGAAGGGGGACCGCGTAGCGGTGGATGAGGAGATCACCGCCACTATCAAGTATACACGACCCAAATCTTACAATACCGCGCCTATTGGTCACTTTATCCTCTTTTATACTCACTCGGTGTCTGTCCCGTCACCGATTTAAACACTCTTGAAGAACAACTGATACTATCATCATATTTTATCACAGTATAATTATAATACCAAAACACACAATAAAAATCAACACAGTTAAACTTTTAAGGTGACACGAATAAAAAAGCCACGTCGCGTAACGTATATTGTCACGCGACGTGGTTTTTATCTGAGTATTAAAGTTCACCCTGATGCTTCGAACTCTTCTTTTTGTTTGCCGTCAACGCGGTTTCACCGTTGAGATACATAACGACAAGACCCAATAGCACAAGTATGGTAGAAGTCTTAATAATGATGGGGATTATCTGATTATAGATAACATCACAAATTGTAGCGGCGGTATCTCCGCCGATTATCAATGCGGCAACATAACCGAAGAAGGTCAATCCGCCTGCAAACAGACAAACCATAATGCCATAGCCGAAAATAATTCTCAGCATATTTGAAATTTTCTTAAAAAAATCTTTCATTATGATACCTCCTTACATTCCCAAAACAGGCAACCATCCCATAAGGACTGCCACCTGTAAAATAAACTGTGCGGCAACCCACCAAAGGTTATTTTTAAAGGTCTTGCCGAAGTCCGACTCGGCAAGAGTCATACCTGCATACATTCCGAGTCCCAACGGCGGCGTGATTCCGCACATAACACCGCAAATACAAGGAAGCATTGCCGCGGCAAGCAACGGATCACAACCAGCACCGTCAAGCACGGTAATAAACATTGAACCGAAGATAACGACCAACGACGATCCGGGAATGACCATACCCATAAAGCAGGTAATGGCACAAACAGCAACCACCGTACCGAATTTGCCAAAATTCCAACCGGCAATAATGTTGCCCATTTCGGCGGCAACGTTAAGGTCCTTAAACAACGCGCCTATCATATAACCGAAAACACAAACACCGATGGAGGGAGCAATGGTCTTAACACCGTCCGCAAACATTTTGGCAAGGTTTTGAATTTTTACAACTGATTTATCCTCTGTCGCGAAGCAGGCGAAAATAGCAGCCGAACCGCCGATAAACAAAAGTATCGAACTTGAAAGATATTTGGCACCCTCGGCGCCGAGTCGTGCAGTAAAGAAGGTATCCTTAAAGAAATAATCCAATACAAACGGCAAAAGAATGATAACGGGTAAAAGCATACCCTTCCAACCGACCTTCAAGGTCTCTTTAAGGTTGGGAAGCTCATCTTTAGACATCGGCTTTACCTTGTAATATTTGCAAAAGCCCCATACCATAACAAGTCTCTGCACAATAAACCAAAGCGAAATACCCCACAAAACGATCCAGAACTGACCCGTGGTAAGATTAAGCTGAGGATAAAGCGCAGTGAACGCACCCAAGGCCGCGACGATGTTGGAGGACGGAGGTATCATATTACCCATATAACTTGCGTTGCTTTCGATATTGGCAGCCAACTCCGCAGGAAAGCCCGAGCGCTTCATAGCGGGAATGGTTATTGCGCCCGTTGCCATAACGTTTCCGGGACCCGAACCCGACAACGCACCCATAAAACTACTCGCAACGACCGCAGCATAACCCGCACCGCCCGTAAGACGTCCGACAAGAGAGAGAATTATTGCTATACAACTGTCAATAATTTTGGTTTTGGTCAAGATTATTGACATTGCAACAAAGGCAACCATTGAATACAAAAGCGACGTTGACAAGGCATCGTCTATGTAACCCAATACATTACCCCACGTACCCGTAATGGTCAAAAGAAGCAGAAAGCTTAAAAATACCGCTTCATAGACAGGACGTTTGACCAGAACAAACCATAATATAATGACCGCAAGCATTATGCCGAGATAAATAAGACACGACGGCATATCATCACCCCTTTTTTATATTACAAAAAAGTTATAAAGTCAATTACTAATAAGTTATATTATACACAAAAAGATTTTTCTGTCAAGTCTTGGAACCGAAATCATCGAAAAATATTCCCACTTGAAATTTATATCAAAAAAGAATATTATACTAATATATTGTTTGAAATATTTTCAA
>JAGBXM010000118.1 GCA_017629275.1 Clostridia bacterium | reverse complement strand
TGATGCTTATTGGCGCGGTGGCCCTGTTTTAATGAGTGCTTTGTCGGCGGTTGAAATGGCACTTTGGGATATTTTAGGTAAGTCATTGAACGTTCCCGTTTATCAGCTGCTCGGTGGCAAGTATCACGATAAGGTGAGAATCTACGTCAACGGTTGGTTTGCAGGTGCAAAGGAACCTGAGGAGTTTGCCGAAAAGGCTAAAATTGCTGTCCAACGCGGTGTTACTGCTATGAAGTGGGACCCGTTTGGCAAGTCTTATTTGCAGATTTCCAATGCCGATCTGGACAAGGCGCTTCGCAACGTTGCCGCTGTTCGTGAGGCGGTTGGCAATTCGGTCGACCTGCTTATTGAGGGTCACGGCCGCTTTGACGTCCCCACAGGTATAAAAATCGCCAAGGAGCTTGAGCAATTCAAGCCGATGTTCTTTGAAGAACCTACTCCGCCCGATAATCTTGATGCTTTGAAGGCCGTGCGTGACAAGTCACCCGTTGCAATTTCGGCAGGCGAGAGACTTTACAGCCGTTGGGACTACCGCAAACTGTTTGACATCCGTGCGGCTGATTATATCCAGCCCGATATTTCGCACGCGGGCGGTATTTCGGAGCTTAAAAAGATTGCCGCCGAAGCCGAGTCGAGATATATTCCGTTTGCACCGCACAATCCGTCGGGGCCTGTTGCCAACGCCGCAACTCTGCAGTTGGCCGCCGCTTGCCCTAACTTCTGCATTTTGGAAATTATGTATAGCGATGTCGACTGGCGCAAAGATGTAACAAACGAGAGTCTGGAGTATAAGGATGGGTTTATCACCATTCCCGATAAACCGGGTCTTGGAATTGAAATCAATGAGGAGGAGTGCTTAAAGCACCCGTATGAGCCGCATACTTTGCGCCATTACACAGGTCAGTTGACCAATATTCGTCCCGCCAAGAGTGAGTTTTATTTTTAATAAAATCACGAGCGATAAACGGCTTCCCCTTGAGGGGAAGCTGTCACCGCAGGTGACTGATGAGGTGTAATGGTAATAAATAAGAATTTATACAAAACAATTTCACCTCATCCTCCGTCTTAGACGGTCTACGACCTGTCCCTCTCTGTCTGCTTCGCAGACATCTCTCCCATATTATGGGAGAGTCTTCCCCTTCCCCTCGAGGGGAAGGCAGATAAATCTGCGGGCAAACACAGGAAAGTTCCTACAAAATAACAATGTCATCCTGAGCGAAGCGAAGGATCTTATAAAAAGATTCTTCGGTCGCTTACTCCCTCAGAATGACAGTCAAAAAAAGCGTAGTAGATTCCCGCAAAAAAGGAGAAATCATAATGAAAAAGTTTGAAGTTTTGGGCCACGAGCCTTCGCTGTTGCCCGATGGTTTCGAGTTCGAATTGGCTTGGGCCGATGAATTTGACGGGTGGAATTTATGAAAACAAAGGTAATACGTGATAACGGTGTTTTAAAAATAGACATTGGCGGTAAAATATACGATCCGTTGTCTTTTAAATCGTTTAGACCAAATCCCAAAAACGTTTCTGAGTTTTACAAGGCAGGAGTGCGACTTTTCAGCGTGCTTTCGAGTGGTGTGACCTCGGCGTTGGGTGTTCCTTATTCACTTTACGGTGAATCATGGGTTGGTGAAGGGAAGTATGATTTTTCCGCCATCGACCGACAGATGGATATGTTTATAGAAAACGCTCCCGACGGCTTTTTTGCGCCTATGTTTCAGGTTGATACAAGAGATTGGTATTTGGCCTCTCACGATGTGCCAAACTCGTTTACCCATTTGTCA
>JAGBXM010000117.1 GCA_017629275.1 Clostridia bacterium | reverse complement strand
TGACAAATGGGTAAACGAGTTTGGCACATCGTGAGAGGCCAAATACCAATCTCTTGTATCAACCTGAAACATAGGCGCAAAAAAGCCGTCGGGAGCGTTTTCTATAAACATATCCATCTGTCGGTCGATGGCGGAAAAATCGTATTGATTTTCACCGACCCACGACTCGCCGTAAAGTGAATACGGCACACCGAGAGCGCTTGTAACACCGCTTGACAGCACGCTGAAAAGCCTGACGCCCGCCTTGTAAAACTCAGAAACGTTTTTAGGATTGGCTCTAAACGATTTAAAGGATAACGGCAGATATTTTTTACCGTCAATATCCACCTTTAGTATGCCGTTATCACGAACAACCTTTGATTTCATAAATTCCACCCGTCAAACTCATCGGCCCAAGCCAATTCAAACTCAAAGCCATCAGGCAAAAGTGAATGCTCGTGTCCCAAAACTTCAAACTTTTTCATTATAATTTCTCCTTTTATTTGTAGGGCGATTCATAAACCAACCTTTGAATCCCTCCGTCTTTTGCTACGCAAAATCCACCTCCCTTTAACAAGGGAGGCCGATAAGCCCTCCTTGTCAAAGGAGGGTGGCGCACCGTCAGGTGTGACGGGAGGATTCAAAATGTTCATCATTCAAATCCTTACCGTAGGGGGACGCATATTCCTACTCTTTGCAGTTATTCCCAACATACGGACAGTCGAGGTAGCGAAGCGTGCGAGTCGGTAGTGAATGACAGTCCGGTGGACTGTCAGAGCCGACAAGGGACCGAGCACCGCAGTGCGAGACCGCCTGTCCCTACAAGTGAATTTTATTAGAAATAAAACTCACTCTTTGCAGGTCTTATATTGGTCAACTGACCCGTGTAATGACGGAGTGTGTGCGGCTCGTAAGGGTGCTTCAAGCACTCCTCCTCGTTGATTTCGATACCAAGACCCGGACGGTCGGGAATGGTGATATAGCCGTCTTTATACTCCAACTTTTCATCCGTAACATCCTTGCGCCATTCGACGTCGCTATACATAATTTCCAAAATGCAGAAATTGGGGCAGGATGCGGCCAACTGCAAGGTTGCGGCGTTGGCAACCGGTCCTGACGGATTGTGCGGTGCAAAGGGTATATATCGACTTTCGGCCTCGGCGGCAATTTTCTTAAGCTCCGAAATACCGCCTGCGTGCGAAATATCGGGTTGAATATAATCGGCAGCACGGATGTCAAACAGTTTGCGGTAATCCCAACGGCTGTAAAGCCTCTCACCTGCCGAAATTGCAACGGGAGATTTATCACGCACAGCCTTCAACGCATCTATGTTATCGGGCGGTACGGGTTCTTCAAAGAACATCGGCTTGAACTGCTCCAATTCCTTGGCAATCTTGATGCCCGTCGGCACGTCAAAGCGTCCGTGACCCTCAATAAGCAGGTCGACCGAGTTGCCAACCGCCTCACGGACTGCGGCAACGTTGCGAAGAGCCTTGTCCAAATCGGCATTGGAAATTTGCAAATATGATTTGCCAAACGGATCCCACTTCATGGCGGTGACACCTCGGCTTACGGCAATTTTGGCCTTTTCGGCAAACTCCTCAGGCTCTTTTGCACCTGCAAACCAACCGTTTACGTAGATTCTCACCTTATCATGATACTTGCCGCCAAGCAGTTGATAAACGGGCACGTTCAAGGACTTGCCCAAAATGTCCCACAAAGCGCACTCAACGGCCGACAAAGCACTCATCAAAACGGGACCGCCACGCCAATAAGCGTCACGGTAGATGTGATGCCAATGTCTTTCAATATCGCGGGGGTCCTGACCCACTAGATATTCCTTAATATGCTCCAAAGCGCCAAGGAAAGCCTTTTCCTTGTACTCCAAAGTACCTTCACCCACACCCGTGATACCCTCATCGGTATAGATCTTGAC
>JAGBXM010000116.1 GCA_017629275.1 Clostridia bacterium | reverse complement strand
GTAAGTCCAACCTGTTGTTCATAAGGCGCAAAGCCTACGTCAACCAGACCGCGTGATGCTGCTAATTCGGCATTATATTTTTCAGCTAAAGCCTTAACTGAATCATAATTTTCTCGTGCACCTTTACCTGCCGCAAGAATAACTTCGCTAACGTCGTTGAGCGTTGTTCTTACTGTTGCCATCTGAGGCTTGGTAACACAGCGTATTTTGGCAATTACATTACCGCTGAAAGCAGGACGATACATAAACAAATCCTTACCGTCGGTCTCCAAAGCGGTACAGTCGGCACAAAGTCCCGTATTAAGAAGTGCCGACACAATAGGTGCTGTTCTTCTTGACCAAATATCGCTTGGCCAAAGCACAACGTCGGGTTTGCCTTCTACGATAAGTTTTGCGATATTTTCTGCGGTATCTTTCTCAATTACCTTTATATCGTCAGAAACCGTTTCGGCCATAGTTCTCGGTGCTTCGGTGACTATCCAAACGTTTTTAAGCTTTTCGGTCGCAGCTTCAACCTTAATGACTTCGGGTTCTTTGGTAAGACCTGTTTTAACAGCATCATCAAGCTCTGTCGGTGTAATGAATTTACACTTGCGCTTTCCGCTCTCGTTTTCAAAGCTCTTGACAACCTTAGTCGGCGAGCCTTTGAGACCGCATTTTTCTTTGTCAGCACCAATATCATCAGCCGTCCATACAACAACATCTTTAACCTTTGAACGAATACTCGGTCTGCGAAGGTCGTTTATTCGTTCAACCGTGATAAGTGCAGGTAAATGGGCATTTTCATCTCCCAAACGGGTCTTGCAGGAAATTGCCATTTCATCCAAAGAGTCAATACTCATTACATTGGTGATAACAGGATAACCCATCATTGTTGCCAACACAGAGCCGGTTTGTGCAGTATCGCCGTCAACCGTCTGACGGCCACAGATAATGAGGTCTGGGTTAAGCTTTTTACACGCCAAACTCAAAGCATAGCCTGTTGCCAAGGTATCGGCTCCTGCAAATGCAAGGTCAGACAACAAAACACCGTTAACATTGCCCAAGCGTGTTAACTGTTCAAGCATTCCCTTAACCGCAGTACGACCCATGCTCAACAAGGTTATCTCGGCATTTGGAATCTGCAAAGCACATTCCAAAGCGCAAGCATCAAACGGATTCAATTCACCCGATGTGACCTGTTTTACACAAACAACTATCTTCATTTGTTCCTATCCCTATAAATCGGTGCAAGTGCATCATGAACGGCCTTGTATGTCTTGAAAATTTCGGCATATTTTGCGGTGTTTTCGGGATTAGGCTCAACAGTAGCCTTAACCTTGATGCACTTTCTGACAGCCTCAACAGCATCCTTGAACACACCGACCGCAACACCTGCGAGCATTGCAGAACCCAAAGAAGAATCAGAACTTTCAGTAATCTTCAAAGTAATGCCAAGCATATCAGCGGTAATCTGTCTCCACAAAGTACCCTTTGCGCCGCCACCAATAAGTGTTGCAAAGTTGTCGTGAGGAATACCCAATTCATTCAAAGCCAACATATTATCCAACAGTGAAAGCGAAACGCCCTCCAAAACGGCACGGGTAAAATGCGCTTTGGTATGCTCGGCACGTATACCAACAAAGCTTCCGCAAAGCATTGGATCGGCATAAGGTGTCAACTCACCGTTAATATAAGGATGGAACATCAAACCGTCAGCACCCATCGGACATTCAGCTGCACCGGCGTCAAGCTCTTTGTAGTCACCGCCGAAGGTATCGCGATACCAACGGTAAGACGAAGCGGCGGCCTTAGTAGCGGTACCGGGATACCACATACCGTCAACGATGTGGGCATAGTTGATAAGATAAGGATGCGGAACAGCCTTATCGGTAATAACGCAAATGCGGCCTGCGGTAGCCAATTTAACCGTCATTTGTCCCTTTTCGACAGCACCTGATGCAAAAACCTCCATAACAGTATCGGTAGTACCGCAAATAACGGGTGTTCCCGCCTTAAGACCGGTATCAACCGCTGCCTTATCGGTAACGTTACCGATAACGTCGGTAGGCTTGACGATAGGCGGCATTATTGACTTGTCAATACCTGCTAATTCACACAGTTTGTCATCCCAGCACATTGCCGCGTTATCAAAGAGCATACTTCCCTGCGCCTCAATATAATCGGTGCAATATACGTCGGTCAGCATAAATCTCAGATAGTCTTTTTCAAAGAAAATTTTACCGATTTTAGCAAAAACTTCAGGCTCGTTCTCTCTTACCCAAACGATTTGAGGTAAGGTCCATATTGTACCCGGTTTTGCAAAGGTCTTTTCTTCAATATAAGCTTCATTGGTTGCTTTAAGGTCGTTGGCCTGCTTGACACTTCTAGTATCGGTCCAATGAATTGCCGCACGTAAAGGGTTGGCATCTTTGTCGCACAAAACGGCAGTATGAGTAGCCGAGTCAATAGCAACCGCCAAAATGTCGGCGGCATCTACCCCACTCTTTTTAAGTAATTCTTTTGTATCTTCACAAAGTGCGGCATACCAATCAGCAGGATTCTGTTCACACCATCCCGACTGAGGATGAAGCGTCGGATACTCAACCGAATGTTCGGCAACAATAGCGCCATCTGTATTAATAAGCGTTGCCTTGGATGCACCGCCGCCGAAATCAATTCCCAATAAATATTTCATTTTAAACTCCTAAATCAGAACTTAACTTCAAAATTTTCACCGGTAACACCGGGAATAACACCGCGATCAATAAGTCCCTGGTTATCAACGTGGCAAAGGATCCACTTGTTCTTTCTGAACATCAATTTATCCTCATATTCACCGTCAAGCGGTACGTTTGTACCCTTAGGAAGAACAACTACACAACCAAATCCATCTTCGGAAACCTGACAAGGACAGAAATGCAAAGTTGTAGCGTAAACCTCCAAAGCCTCGCCCTTCTCAACATAGAAAGCCTTGATTTTGGACGAATCAATCTTACGGTCAACAATATCCTGAACTAAGCCAAGGAAAAGGATAAGATCGGTAGTAGCAACGTTGATTTCACTGCTTTTGTGCCACTCAACAGCGTTCAGCTTATTGCTGTAACCGTAGCAATAACCTGCCTGTGCAGGGAGTTCACCGAAATACTTGATTTCAACATCTTTAGCCACATCAAGATCTTTAAAATAATCGGCTTCAGCAACGTACAAAGATCCTTCTTTTACTTCGTCGGCCTTTTTAGACGCTTCAATGAAAGCGTCGGCATCAATATCGGAGATACGGTAACCAAAAGGAATAAACTCAGGGTCACTTGTGCGATAAATTTTAAGATGAGGGTTTTTTGCGACTATATCAGCGTACATTTATTTGCCCTCCAAAGCGGTGATTACACGGGTAGCGTTGAAGGTATTACCTGCCTCCAAAGACTCGATAGCTTCCTTATGAGTGATATCATAATCACTATCGGTATTATCAGCCTGACCAAACCAAGGCTCAATGCACAGATAAGGTGCGTTAGGCTTGGTCCAGAGAACAAATCTGGGGCAACCGGGGAAATCGAGCTGAATACCGCGACCGGTCTTGCGGTTCTGTAAGCGGCAGGTCTTGGACTTAAGGTCCTTGAAAACAAGTGCATCAATAGCAAAATAGTTGTAATTCAAAGCAATTCTGTCGCTATCTTTAATAACGGGAGTGGTTTCATGGCTCAAGAGGTTTCCAAACAATGTGTATGTATCAAGGGTCTCTTTCTGCGGGAAAATAACGTCATATTCCTCAATTCCCTCGGGAGTTGCAAAACCGTCATGCGAACCGATAGAGAACCACATAGTATCGTGAGACAAGTTCTTGACACTGTAACTTGCGGTAACCTTAGCTTCCGTCAGGATATAAGAAACGCGAAGTTCAAAATCAAACGGAAAGCTTTCCTTGGTCTCATCAGAAGATTTGAGCAAGAAAACAGCAGTATTTTCGGTCTGTTCTTCAACATCAAAGTCCATATTCTTGGCAAAGCCATGCTTAGGCATAATGTATTCTTTACCGTTTAAAATATACTTATCATCTCTGAAGCCACCGGTCATCGGGAAAAGGTTGGGGGCGCTGGAAGCCCAGATTGCAGGGTCGCCGACCCAAAGATACTCTACGCCATTGACTAAAAAGCTCTTCATCTCGGCGCCCTTTTTATTTATCTTCAATACGGAATTACCGTTTTTCAAAGTAACCATATTTATTTTCTCCTTTAAATTGTATTGCAGTATAGCAAATTGCCGAAGGGGTTTTATCCCCTTCGGCTGATTTGTTTTAATTAGTCAACGATCCACTGATGCTCAGGGTCATTACTACGGTTGAAGCCCTGATAGTCACCGGCCATAAGCCACAAGAAGTAGGTCTCATATCCGGGAGTAGAAACAGTGGTGTGATATCCGTACGGGAACTCAACAAGCTCGTCGTTCTTTACACGATAAGCTTCGTCGATAGAGCCGTCGGAAGTATACAGGCACTGTACACCAAATCCCTGCTGAGGGTTAAAGAGGAAGTAATAAATCTCCTCACAGATACACTCAACGGGCATATTATTTTCGTCGTGCTTGTGGGGCGGGAAACCTGCCCAGTTACCCTTAGTAACATAGCACTCACCAATGGTGAGAACCTTTGCATTAGAGTTACCGTCAATAATAAAACTGGTCTCTCTCTCAAAAGGCTGCTCACCGAGAACCTTCAATACTACGTGATCTTCACGAAGCAACTGAGGTTCGGTCTTTTCGGTTACGGGAGTACCCGAAACAACGATCTTGATATGATCAATGGCCTCAATGGTCAAATCCATTTCGATAGGCATATAGAAGCTCTCTGCCTTACGGTTTTCAAAAACATTGCTTCTGTTACCGACATTCTCATACTTCTCGTCACCGAAATAAACGTTACAGTGACCCTCAAGCATAATAAATGCGGTTTCTTTATCACCGGTAGAATAATCAATTTTATCACCGGCGTTGAGTTCAATAATACCGAACTCCAACTTTTTCAAAGAACATTCACCTATTTTGCAAATAGGAGTATAACCGATAGTCGGTTTGTATGTTTTCTTAAAGTTCATAACCGTTCCTCCTTAAATACTCAATAGTTGCATCAAAGCTCGGAACACTTTCACGAGCGCCTACACCCATACACTTCAGAGCCGATACACAACTTGAGAAGTGACAGCACTGAATGGGAGTGTAGCCACGGACAACCGCCGAAGCAAATGCACCGTGGAAAACGTCACCGGAACCGTTGGAATCAACAACTTCAGCAGGATAAATAGGATACTCAGTTACGTCTACGCCGTCAAAGAGCAATCCGCCAAGTTTACCGCGGGTTACTACAACGTATTCAGGATGATACAACTCATAAAGCTTCTTGGCAGCAGAGGCTGCATCCTTTTCACCAGTATGACCCATCGCAAATTCTTCGGACGGAATCATAACATCGGTCAAAGCCAAAAGCTTGTCAACACCTTCATAAAGACCGCCGCAGTCATACAGAACCTTGGTTCCGTTAGCCTTAGCAATCTTTGCAGCTTCAATAGCGGCAGCCATCTCATTACCGTCAACCATAAGAACATCAGCATTCTTAATAGCCTCAATCTGCGAGTCGTTCAGCTTCAAAGCAGGCAGATCACCCTTGTCAAAAACACAGGTGCGGGTGCCCTCAGCAGAATTGAGCCAGATGCAAGAGGTAAATGCACGGTAGCCGGGTATCATTTCAATATTGTCGGTACCAACACCGTACTTCTCAAAGTCTCCTTTAAGATAAGCGCCGTTGGAATCATCCGACAAAACACCTAAAAACTCGGCAGAAATACCGAGTTTGGAAACGGCAACGATGCCGGTAGCGGCAGGACCGCCACCGACAAGCTTAGATGAAGTTGCACGAAGTTTTGTATCTTCGGGAGGAAAGTTGGGTAATGTAATCAAAGTATCGAGCACGCAGGCTCCGATTCCTACTACTTTACTCATTATTTCGCCTTTCCTTCTGCTCCGCAGAGCAATACTTTGGTCTTACAGAATTCCTTAACTGCCTCGATAGGAGTCTTCATAAAGTTGTCAACAGCGATCATACGATCGGGTTTGTTGACCTCTTCCTGAACACTGTCAAGGAATGCATAGCAAATATCGGTAGCAACATTAAGCTTTCTGATACCTGCCTTAACAGCCTCTTTGATGGCCTCATCAGGAATACCCGAACCGCCGTGGAGAACCAAAGCAGTACCGTTAGTAGCCTTACGGATATCAGCAATTCTCTGAATATCGATCTTCGGGGGCTTCTTATAACGGCCGTGTGCGTTACCGACAAGAACAGCTAAAGCCTGAACGCCGGTGCGCTCTACAAAGACCTTAGCCTCAGAAGGCTCGGTAAACTCGTCCATAGAGTCGTCCATAACGGTGCCGACATGACCAAGCTCACCCTCAACCTGAACATCTACATAACCACAGGTGTCAACAACTCGCTTGGTAAGAGCAATATTCTCTTCAAAGCTAAGAGCCGAACCGTCAAGCATGATACCGGTTGCACCCCAACGAAGGGATCTGGTGGTCTCAAGCTCGGAAGGGCCGTGGTCAAGATGGAAGCAAACAGGAACAGAAGCCTTGTGAGCGGCTGCTACAACTGCAGGAGCGAGATAATAACCTACCTCTTCCTTCATAAGACGGGGATATACCTGAAGGATGCAGGGAGCTTTAAGCTCCTCTGCAGCCTTAACAGCGCCCATCAAAGTTTCAAGATTATAGACGTTGAAAGCAGGAATACAATATCCGCCCTCTTCGGCCATAGTTAAAATCTGTTTAAAATTAACGAGCATTTCAAAAACTCCTCAAAGTTATTAGAGAGCAGAAAGAACGAGCTCTTCGATTGAAAGAACGGTCTTACCCTCGGGAGCAGTAGCCTTCAATGCGGCATACTCGGAAACGCTGGCGGTAACGATGGTGTCAGCACCTACGTTGATAGCGTTGGTCCAACGTTCCTTGGAAACAAGCTCAGATACAAGGGGGTTGTAAATAGCCATAAACGAGCCACCTGCCCAAACAGTATCCTTGCGGTTGAGAAGCATCTCATTAAGGGTTGCACAAGCAGAAACGATGGCTCTGGGTTCCTCGGTCTCCTCAAGCATACGTGCGAGCTGATAAGGATCCTGGAATACTACAGCCTTGCCGGTGTTCTTAACCTTAAGAGCGCCATCCTTGATAAGACCTGCAACAAATGCAGTAAAGGTTACAATAGCGCCGACTTTGAGATCATACTCCTTATACTCACGAACAAATGCCTTAGCATCCTGAGGATCGAAAGCGACAACGGTCTTATAGCCTGCCAAAATAGCGGCACAGTCGGTCATCTGCTGCTTGGTCTCATCAGCGGCGCCGATAAGCCAATCAAGAGCATAACCGGAAGCGGGTTCATCAGCCAAAACAGTGAACTTAACACCTGCAGCCTCGAGAACCTTGATCGCGTTCTGGGCAGCAGTAGGAACGTTGTAACGAGCCTCTGCGCCGAGGAAAAGGATAACATCTTCCTTAGCAGCGTGTGCTTTGATAGCAGCAGCAAGGTCTGCATCCAATTCCTTTGCACCGTAGATGTTACCGGTCTCAAGAACCTTATCTACGATAGCGTTGATGTAATCAGGAGTCTTGCCGTCGAGGGCAGCCTGAAGACGAACTTCCTTGGTGAAATATGTAGGATCCCAACCGGTTGCACAGTCACAGGTGCAAGCTTCACACATCTGGCACTCATAGATGTTATCCATGATGTCAGGTGAAAGTTCAGCAGCACCACGGTTTACAACAGAAAGTCCGAGGGCACGTGCACGAGAAGTATTTCTCTCCTGGCCGGTTGCATTACCGACAGGGCAAATATGACGACACATCCAGCAGAAACGACAAGCGTCAATAATCTGCTTACTTTTTTCAGACATATACATAACTAAATTACCTCCCCTATCGTTATTACAGACCGAGCTTGAACGGATTCATGATGCCGTTCGGGTCAAGCTGTTTCTTAATGCCTTCAAGTACCTGCATTGCGGGACCATACTGCTCGTGAACAAATCTGCCGAGCTTAATACCAACACCGTGGTGGTCATTTACAACACCGCCGTTGGCGATTGCGGTACGAATACCGGTAGTCCAAACTTCCTGATGGAGCTTCAAAGCTTCAGTGGGATCCTTCGGTACATATTCACCATCAATGATAAAGCGGTCATACATCATGCAGCCCCACTCATACCAGTGAGAGAAGTGAGCAATAAATTTAGCAAAAGGATACTTGGTTTCAATAGCATTCTTCATTGCCCAATAAATCTTTTCAATCTTATCGTAAGTAGCGATGGTATCCATAGTACCAAACATCTGAGGAAGGTCCATCATATGGCCGGGATAGAAGAAGGTAATCTTCTCTTTCCACCACTTCTCACCGTACTCGGAGCCAAGGTCCTCAGCACCATACTTTGCGAAGGTCTCGAGAAGAATCTTCTCTTCAACTTCAACCATTTCCTTAACGCCTTCATAAGCAATGTTCATGAAAGCGCCCTTCTTCTCAACACCAACGATCTTCTTGATGAGAGAAGCGGTTTCAGCCTCGTCATAAAGACGCATAACGGAAGGCTTGAACTTCTGGAGAAGCTCACGAGATGCTGCAAAAGCACCGTGCATATCCTGGAAAAGGAATCCTCTGAATCTTCTCTCTTCCGGCTGGTCATAAATACGAAGCTGTGCCTTAGTAATAACGCCCAAGGTTCCTTCAGAACCGATGAAAATCTGGTTAAGGTCAGGACCTACTGCGTGCTTAGGTGTAGCGGAAGTGTTGATAATATCACCGTTAGGAAGAACAACCTCCATCTGCAGTACCATATCATCAATTTTACCGTACTTGTTAGAAACAACACCAATACCGCGGTGAGCCAAGAAGCCACCAACAGTAGAACAAGTGAGCGAAGAAGGATAATGCATGGTAGCCTTGCCAACTTCATTAGCAGCCCATTCAATATGCTTATATATAGCACCAGTGCCGCACTCAATGTACATAGCCTCAGTGTTTACTTCGTAAATTTTATTCATTCTCTTGGTATCGAGAACGATACCGCCTGCAACAGGAATAGCGCCGCCCTGTGAACCGCCGCCGCCACCCCAAGTGGTAACAGGAATCTTGTAGTAGTTAGCGATCTTCATGACCTTAGAGGTCTCGGTTGCATCCTTGGGGGATACAACGAAGTCAGCCTCGGGCATACGTCTACCGCGATCAGCCCACATTCTGGACAACCAGAAGAAGTCAACACCGTGAGTAATCTTATCGATTTCTCTTGTTGAACAGTTCTCTTTGCCGACAGCATCTTCCAATTCGGTAAGGATAATGTCTGTCAAAAACTCATTACAAACCATCGGATCATCTCCTATTTTTTATTTGGGGTTGCTAAAGCCCCTATATTTGCTATTTTATATTAACATACCGTTAATAAAAATGCAACATATTTTTGAAAATAATTTCCAAAATATCTTGATTTTTTTGTCGTTTTGCGTTAAAATGGAGTAAATTTTCACTTAGAGGTGTATTATGGAGTCGATTTTACTGAAAATCAAGCGTTTATACCCTGAAATGGGCAGTAGCGAGCGCAAAATTGCCGATTGGCTGACCGCAAATTTCCAAGAAATTATCGGACTGTCGATAAATGAGCTGGCAACAAAATGCGGATGCGGTGAAGCCACCATTGTCCGTTTTTCAAGAAGACTCGGGCTTTCGGGTTATCAGGAGTTAAAGCTTAAAATCGCTCAGGAGTCGGCCAATACTGCTCAAGGTGGTGTTTTAGGCGTTGAACAGAGTGACAGCTGCTATGATATTTTTAATAAACGTATCCGTGACATTGCGGTGGCTTTGGAAAATACAAAAACAGTACTTTCCCCTCTTGAAATTGAAAAAGCCGCTAACATCATCAAAGATGCACGACGAATTGTGATTTTCGGACTCGGTAACTCAGCATCAATAGCCGTTGACGCACAGCACAAATTCTTAAGAGCCGGACTTGATGCAATTGCTTATTGCGATAACCATATGCAAGCTATTGCCGCTTCTCACCTGCACAAGGGAGATGTTGCTATCGGCGTTTCGCATTCAGGTGCCTCAATCGATGTGGTCGATGCACTGAAAACAGCCAAACAAACAGGCGCTACAACGATATGCATTACAAATTTCGGAGAAAGTCCGATAAATAAATACTCAGACATCATTCTTAACACCCGTTCGGACGAAACAAAATACTCAATACTTGCCATGAGTTCAAGAATTGCTCAGCTTGCAATTTTTGATGCAATTTACACCTACATCGTAATGCACAGTAACAAAGCCGCTGTCCAGGCAATTAAAGATGCTGAAAATGCTTTGCACAGCAAAAAATATATAAAGGATTAAAAAAGAGGGATGATGGTTCTAGCCGTCTTCCCTCTTTCGTCATATTTATATGTTTTGCATAACCTTTGATACCGTTTCTTCAATATTCAATCCGTTACAATCTATAATTACATCGGCGTATTTTTCATAAAAAGAAGCACGTTGATTATAAAGTTTTGACAAGGTACAGCCTTGGGGCATTGCAATACCTCTCGTAGATATATTGACGATTCTTTGCTCCAATTCCTCAGGACTCACCTTTAGATAAACCACCTTACCGCATCGTTTCAAACTATTCATTGCATCTTTACCGTAAACCGCACTACCGCCTGTCGCAATAATACAACGGTCACCGTAATCCAGTTGACTCAAAATCATATTCTCTGTTTGAATAAAACCCTCTAAACCTTTTTCCGAAATCAAGTCGCAGAGAGATTTACCGCACTCGGTTTGTATAATAAGATCGGTATCAATAAATCTATACAAAAGTGCTTTAGCCAACAAAACACCAACTGTACTTTTCCCGGAACCCGGCATACCAATAAGCACAACATTCATTATTTTCACCTCATCATTATTCTAACATATAAATTTTCACTTTTCAAACAATAAAAATCAAATTCAAACAAATTGCCACACGCACGAAATAAACTTGATTTTATACAATGACGGATGGTATAATAAAAACAAATTAAATACAAACGGAGAATTAAGAATGGATACTTTCATCGAACAGTTAGTAGTAATTAAAAACAGCGGCCGTATAAAAGCAATTAAGATCGCAATTTGGATCGTATGTTCGCTTCTTGCAGCCGGACTTATCGGATTTGCTGTGCTCAATCGCCTTTTGGCCTTCCTTCTGTTAATGTTGGCCGCGGCCGCTTTATTTTGTGCTTACTATATGTGCGGCCAATTAAACAACGAATTTGAATACATAATTACTAACCGAGATATTGATATTGACCGTATTGTCAACAAACGCAAACGAATCAGAATGGCCTCATTCACCTGTTCAGATATCGAAAACATAGAAAAATATGATCCGCATCGTCACGTAGCGGATAAAAGCCGCAATAAAAACGTATATTTTGGATGTACGCCTGACGAAGACGCCTATGCTCTTACAATACGTCATCCAAAAAACGGAAGCTATATACTCGTAATCACGCCTAACGAGGAAATCAAAACAGCACTGCGCAAATCTGTAAATTATAATCTAAAGAATAAAATTTAATCGGAGGAAAAAATGGTTTTAACTGCCGAACAAATGCGAATAGTTGAATCAAGATCGGTTGAACTTGGTCTTAGTTGGTTGCGTCTGATGGAAAACGCAGGTTCAGCCGCCGCACGAATCATACGCGATAATTATAAATTAGAAGGACAAAAGGTTGTTATTGTGTGCGGTAAAGGCAATAACGGCGGTGACGGATACGTTATCGCCCGTAAATTGCTTGAAAACAACGCTCATATTCGCGTTATTTCTGTTGGAACCCCCTCAACGCCCAGTGCTGTTGAGATGGCTCTTAAAGCACATAATCTTGGTATTCGTCCCGTAGATTTTGAAAGCTATCCGGAGCTTTGTTGCCGTTATATCAACGATGCCGATATTGTTATAGATTCAATATTCGGCACAGGTTTCAAAGGACATCCGGACGGTATATTTAAGAATGTGATTGAGGCGATAAGTTTATCAAACGCGGTTAAGGTTGCCATAGATATTCCGAGCGGAATGTGCAGTGACAACGGAGCGTGTGAAGGCGCTGTTATCAAAGCCAACATCACCATCACCTTTGCGGCTTATAAGCCGTGTCATCTTCTTCACCCATCTTATGAGCTGTGTGGCAAAGTGTTTGTAACACCTATCGGTATCCCTGATGCGGCTTACGAGGCAGTAACACCGATTATGCGCGTTGTTACAGAAAATGACGTAGCTTCTGCACTGCCGTCAAGAACTCTTGGTTGTCATAAAGGCGATTGCGGAACCGCAGGTCTTTTATGCGGCTCCAAGGGTTATTCAGGTGCCGCCGTAATAGCAGGTAAAGCAGCCGTAAAAAGCGGTGTCGGTATCGCAAATATGATCATTCCTGACGGTATTTACAATATTGTCGGCACCTCAATTCCCGAAGCGGTCTGCACTATCCTTCCCGATATCGACGAAAATTCCGTTCAGGATAATGTTACTGAATACGTAATCGACACTCTTGACCGATGCGACGTCGGGCTTATCGGATGTGGATTAGGTCAAAGCAGACAAGCACTTTATACAGTAACCGAAATCTTCAAAAATTGCAGCATTCCCCTATGTTTAGATGCCGATGGTATAAATCTGCTTGCTAACAACATAGAATTAATAAGACAGTATACAAACGAAGTAGTTATCACTCCACATCCTAAGGAGGCGTCACGCCTGTTGGGGTGTTCTGTCAGTGATGTCCAGCACGACAGATTAGGTGCCGTCAAAAAGTTATGTGAGATCACTGGTACAATTTCTGTACTGAAAGGTGCCAAAACACTTATCGCTCTGCCATCGGGTGAAGTTTATGTCGTAACCGACGGCAATCCTGGAATGGCAACGGCAGGTTCAGGCGACATGCTGGCAGGTATGATAACCGCATTCTTGGCGCAAGGAATGAGCGCTGCTGACTCAGCAATATCCGCCGTCAAGCTTCACGCAATAGCCGGTGATATAGCGGTTCAGGAAACATCTGTACTTTCACTCACACCAACCGATATGATCAATGCACTTTCCACTGTGTATTGCCGAATGTACCAAAAGAAATAAGGTGATATTACGCCAAAATTCCGCATTTTCGCAACTCTGTTTGCGTTGATTTTGATATTATGCGGATGTTCAAATAATGAAGTTTATAACATATCTCCCGTAACCTCAAACTTCAAATGTGATTTTGTAATACAAAATTCAAAAGAGCACGGTGAACTTACGGTTTCAGAATCAGGCGACGTCACTTTTTTATTCCAAAGCGACGATTCTGTCAACGGCTTATCAATAACCGTAAAGCGTGATAATATTATAATCGACGTACACGGAATTACCGAAAAGTATTCACGTGATGAATTACCCGACGACTCCCCTATTCTGATATTTTACGAATCTCTGTTAAATGCGTCAAATTCCTCTCCCAAACTCAAAGGTGACGAAATCATAGTGTCCGGTGAAACTCCAAACGGCACGTATACTTTGTTGCTTGACTCAAGTGGTTTTATTACACAAATTGAATTCGATTCAATCTCTACCAAAATCAATTTCAGCAACCACCATCTTAACAACACCTAAAAAAGCAGACCCAAACCTTTTCGGTTTGAGTCTGCTTTTAAATTAGATTACTGTATTACTTTTGGTAGTAATAAATTTCCTGACCGTCGATCTGGTAGATATGAATATAATCAACAATATACTTATTGGTTGTATTCCAATAGTCTGCCGATTCGTCAGGAACCTGACCGCCGGCCGAAGGATTAGCAACGGTCATCGAAATGATAAGACTCAATTTGTCGTTGAATGTATCAATATCATCTACATAATAACTGCTGGAAGGATCGAAGTTATACTCAAAATAAACTTTACCGTCCACAGTAAACTTACCGCAATCTTTGGTCCAGAAATAACCAAAGGTATGGAAATCAGTTGCAAACGTTTTACCCGAACCTGCGTCAGCCTTCTTAGCGTTAGAATATCTGTTATCAAGTGAATAATGCACATTGCCGAGGTTAGAACCTGCACCGGTAGGCCAGGTGTGCATATTAAACGCACTATATCTTGCATCACCGAAACATTCGTTAACATCAACCTCTGCACCAAACAAGCCTTCGGCTCTACCGTTTACAGTAGTCCAGAGTGAAGTCCACAGACCTGCGCCGTGAGGCGTGATACAGCTTGTTTCAAGATATCCGTAACGGTATTCCATCTTGCCGTGAGATCTCAGCATACCGCCGTAATACATTTTATCGTCGAATGCAGCCTTAATAACAAGATTTCCATTCTCAAGATAGGTATGCTCGGCAGAACGTTTACTCATCTTGCCTTCAACAGAACTGCTAATGGTCATACCGTCCATTTCATTCCAGACGGTAGTGTCAATATCATCCTGATCAAAGTCCTCAAGGAAGGTCGGACGGTAGTAAGAAGCAGTCGAGTAACTGTCGATCTTTTCAGAATATTTACCGCTGACTATAGTGCCTATCGGGAATTCATAACCGTCAGCCGCAGCTTCAAGTTCTTTACGAAGCTCGGAGATACCCATTGCCAACGCATACGTGCTTCCACCGTCAACATAAATGTTACCGGAGCCAAAACTGTATGCATAATCGTCTTCGGTAAAGTCCGAAGTATCGATCTTATACTTGTTGTCACTACTGCAACCCACTACGTCACCGACGAATATACAGAACTGCGAATTACTACCCAGGTCGCGCCACTTGTTTTCATAAACAATATTCGCTGTTACCGATCTGGTGGTAATGCCCTTAATTGTAGCCGCAAGTTCTTCACACTGCATCATTGCAAGATATGAGAAAGCATTGGAAGGAACGACTATGTTAACAGTACGTCCCGTATATCCCAAAGTATAACCGCCGATTTTGGTCGTTTTTGCAGTATAGGTCTTGGCACCCTCAACCTCTTTAATAACAATATCATCAAAATAAATTGTCGCTGTACAAGCCTCAGCACCAGCGCCGTTGGCACCATCCTGTACCATCATAATAAGATACTGTTCATCAACGCCCTCAAGGTCCGTTCCATTATACTTGAACGTAGCAGTAACACCGGTCCATGACTTTTCAGTTTTCAGCGATTTATGACCGTATGCGCTTGATTTTCCGTTTATGGTGCCAATATTACCCTGCTTGCATCCTCTGAACTGTACAGACACACCGCTACTGTTGAGATTTTCGGCATAATACATAAACGAAATTTCATAAGTATTACCGACAGTAAGCTTATAGCCTTCATTGCTGTAACCTGAAACAGGAAGACCAAAGTTATTGTTAGCAATGTTGCCAACAAGGTTAGCTTTTATTACGGTATTTGAA
This sequence comes from Clostridia bacterium, assembly GCA_017629275.1. Taxonomy (GTDB): domain Bacteria; phylum Bacillota; class Clostridia; order Oscillospirales; family Acutalibacteraceae; genus UMGS172. The sequence goes on along the minus strand of JAGBXM010000116.1, from coordinate 1,817 downwards.
CTATCGGTAGGATCCTCTACAATACTGAAAGCACTTTTGTTAAAGTTATTGTTAGGATTGTAATATCCACCGTTTTCAAAGGTGATGACAGCGCCATCATACTTTGCATACAACTTTGCATTATCCTTTGGAACACTTGAATAAGGAACGGTCAAAGTACTGTTATACCAACCGTCAAATTCAGCACCGTAGTATCCAACCTCATTTATGAATTCACCGCCGATATACGAGTCGTTAACAATAGTTACAACGCCGTTATCATTATAGGTGATTTTTTCAGTTGGCTGATAGATCTTAACATCGCTATCCGCATCAAACTCTCTGATAACTACGTTATCAAAGTACAAAATGACATCAGAGCCGACGGAGCCTTGCGACATGAAGATAAGATTAGGACAATCCTTAACCGTATCATCGGCCTCGAAGTAGATACCTCCACTAGACCACTGATTTGTCTCATATAATTCAGTTCGACCCAAAACATCAGTCTTTCCACCGCTGGCTCCTAAATTCGCTTGTGCAGAACCGCGAACCGCAACCTCTGCGGCATCAACCTTCTTAGAAGACAAATAATAATCAAATGTGATTGCGTACTTCTTGCCTGCGGTCAGCACAAAGCCTGAATCAGCACCTTCAACAGCACTGATGGGAACGTGCGTATTATTGCCGCCCGCCTTAGAAATATCAGCTCTTAAAACAACATTGCCGGGGGTAACAGGGTCCCACGCACGCCACCAACAAGGAATTCCTGAACTTGTTGCAGAATATTTGCCATTAGGGTCGTATATTCCGTTAGATTCAAAACTCAATTTTGCATACGAATTATACTTGGCATAATACGTATCAACAGAAGAATCAACAGTAGTATACTTTGTTGTGAGCGTTTTATCATACCAACCGTCAAACTCAAAGGAGACAGAAGAAATATTATCGTAAATTGCACTCAATACCGGTAATGTATCGCCTACTGAAAGCGAAGAAACCTCAGTAACGCCTCCATTAACAAGCTTAATTCCGTCAACGGGAGTAATATCGCAAATAACAAAGTTATCGAGATACAAATTGTAAACAACTGAAGAACTGCTGCCCAGCATCCTCAAAAACAGATGCTTATAGTCAGATGTATTGGTCACTTCAACACAAGCGGTTTTCCATGAAGCTGATTTCATCAACGTGGTTTTACCGCTTATGGTAATCGTAGTTTTATTGCCGTCCTTATACACACCTGCAGGATCAACCGCATAACCTTGAACGTAGCAAGCGGCATCGCTAGGATCACTGTCATCAAATCTGTAATCGAAATATACACGATAGGTGTGGTTCTTTTCAAAAGCAAAACCGACGTTTGACACACCGTCATAAACGCTGGGAACAAAACCTCTGTAAAAACCGTAATTAATCTTATCATTAAAGTTGATAACAGGAGTGTACAGTACTTTGCCTTCTCCACCAAACGGATCTTCAACAGCCGAAATATGTTGCTTATCGTTGGGATCGTAAAATCCACCCTGATCAAAGGAATATGCAGTATATCTGTCGTACTTAGCATACAAGGTAATATCGGTATCGGGAACAGTCGTATACTCCGTGGTAAATGTACTGTCATACCAACCATCAAACTCATACGACGTAAAATCGTCAAGGTAAATACTACCAAGCGAATTCAACTGAGAGCCAGGCAGCATTTCATAAGTATTGACCTTACCATTGTTGTTAAAGGTTACGTTAACGTACGGCATCGGGTAGTATTCTTCACCAACCAGAATGCTGAACAAAAGATATGTTGCATCATCTGCATTGACAACGCCGTCGTTATT
>JAGBXM010000115.1 GCA_017629275.1 Clostridia bacterium | reverse complement strand
CAAACTTTAATCCATCACAAAAGCCTTGCGAGAAAATCTCGCAAGGCTTTTGCATTTTAAATAGTGTTAAATTTTTAGTAAGGTAACGGAATGGGCAACTCAGAATAGGTAAGCTGCGAAAGACCGTCATCATACTGATATACGTTGATATAATCAACGATAAACTTGTTGGTGTTAGCCCAATCATCAGGATTATCGGTTATCTGTCCTCCGACATCATTGGCGCCACCAACCGACAGACTGAGTATGAAATACATAGAGTGGTTAAAGCACTCCATATCACCCTCATCGGTATTGATTTCGCGGCTGAAGAATATTTCTCCGTCGCACATGAAATCCATCTTGGTCATATCCCAATAAAATCCGTACGTGTGGAAATCATGTCCTAAAACAACACCGTCATCAACACTCGTGAACTTCTTATCGTTAATAATCGCCTGGCTTATATCAAGCGAGGTGTGCTTATAACCGGCCGCGGAGCCCTCACGAGACGGCCAACGGTGCATATTAGCGGCATAAGATACCGAGTTGCCGAAGCACTCCATAATATCAATCTCGGGACGGAGCAACAACGGTGATTGAGGATTAATCGAACTTGCGTATTCGGTAGTACCTGTCCAGAATGCAGTCCAGAAACCGATACCGTGCGGAATCTTGGCGCTTATCTCGGCATAACCGTATTTGTAATTCAAATGCTCTCGTGTTGTTATATAACCGCCGTAATAATAGTAATCGTCATAACGGGCATTTATATGGAACTTTCCGTCCTTAACAAAAACATCCTTGGGGTTGGTCGAACGCACAGAGGTACGGCCGTTCAAACCCTCCTCCGACATATCATCGGGCTGGAGCCATATCTTAGTATCGAGACTGTCGCCATCAAAATCATCACCCCAGGTCTTGCGAAGTGTCGTGGCCGCATCATAGGTCTTTATCTTGTCGGTATAAGAGCCCGATACGGAAGCCGCATCGGTCAGAGCGCCTTTGAGCATCTTTCCGAACTCGGCAACCCCCAAAGCTGTTGCGTGTGCACTGCCGCCGTTGATGTAGACCTTATTGCCTTTGAAGGTTATCTTGTAAGTATCCTTGTCAGCGACGGTCTCTACACCTTCGCGTGAAGTATTGCCGACAATTATCTCATATCTCGAAGGACTGTCGGCAGTATAGGTATCGTGGAGCTCATTCATCATATAACCCGTACGTGCATAAACGTCCTCGATAACCTTACCGATCTCGGTTACGGTAAGATACGAAGTGTTGTAATGCGGACGGACGATGTCGAACTTACCGACGTCGATACCGTTGACGGTAACGGTTTCAAACTCACCTTCAACACCGTAGGTGTATAAAATACCGCCCTCGACCGTACCCTTTTCAAGATAAGTTTTGACGAAATGCTGTGCCGCCGCCGTGTTGGCCTCAACACTCTGTCCGTAAACAACGATCTTTTTACCGATAGTGCAGATAATATAATCGTTGTAACGGCCTGCCACGTTATCCTCCAAATACATCTTAGCGAACTTGGTCTCGGGGCGGTCGCACTCTCCGACGATTATCTCATATAGATCGGTGCCGTCCTCTGCATCTGAAACCGAGCGAACGCTCGAGCCCGTAATATTCTTCAACTGCTTGAAAATATACTGTGCACCCGCATTGGTAATGTCGTTATCAGGACGGACAATACGGTATTTTGACTCACCGTTCTCATTTTTGAAGGTGACCGTCTCTTTCGACAGTTCCAGATTGGCCGTAACGTCACCGCCTGAGGCAGTGCCATTGACCTCCTCCTTTTTACCGCAACCGGCAAAAAGACCGAAGACCAGCAAAAGAATACATAAGACCGATAAAATTCTTTTCATAATTTACCCCTTTCCTTTACAACGGTAGCGATATAACGCAACAATGTTCGATATAAGCGACAGCACCTGCGTAATTATCGCGGTAGAACCCACGATAACATCATAGATTATCCACGCGATATTATTTGCCACATTTACCGCTCGCATATGTTGTTCCTTTTTGCATAACGTACCGATTACAAACAAAACTCCGCCGATGCACGGCAACACGTCCCATACCTGCTTTATGTCAATGATACCCACCGCAATGACAATAGTCAAGAAAATCAGTTTTTCCCAAACGGTGATATCCTTCCCGACGTATGCTTTGTAAGCAAACAGTGACGTCTGAACAACTGCCATCCAACAGAGCACCGCGGCACTCAAAGTGCCGCCGAGGAAGAAAAACGACAGTCCGTTCAAAAGATTGGCCGTCATACTGACCAACAACATTTGCCATTTATGTTTAAGCTGTGCCGCTAAGATACACAGCACCGCAACTATCACACCTAAAGCCTGTGCGAATATATACATCACAAAATCCTGCCGTCAGGTCTCCAGCCAAGTTCGTAAAGAGCCTTTTCAAGCTCAGGCTCGCCGCCCTTTTTATTCTGCTTCATCGGGAAGGTCGCATCACCGACGTCGATACCCATAAGACCAACGCCGTATTTGACCGACGAAATAAGCATATTTTTCAACAACACATCAATAACGCGGTTGACCTTGATCTGCTTCTCAAGTGCCGCAGTCATATTACCGCACTTGAAATTATTGTAAATATCTACAAACTCGGGCAACATTACGTTGTAGGTCGAACCGATACCTGCGTCGGCACCCGCCGCAAGACCCGAAACAAGAAGCTCGTCGGGTCCGTTGATAATGTTCATCTCACCGTGGGTGATGTCTTTGAGCTTCATCATCTCAAAATAATCGTTGGAGCTCCACTTAACACCCGTAACGTTGTCAATCTCAAAAATACGGGCAATCAGCTTAGCCGTCATACTGCTTTGAGCCGCAGGATGATAATAAATCATAACGGGGATCGAAACACTGTCGGCTATTTTCTTGTAATAGTTAAACAGGTCGTCCTCAGAATATTTAAAGAATATGGGCGGAATGGCGGCTATTGCATCGCAGCCTATACTTTCGGCGTGCTTGGCAAGTTCCACCGTCTCGGACATATTAACCGCGGCAATATGGTTGATAATAGGCTTACGACCGCCTACCGCCTTAATGCAGGCTTCGGCCATAACCTCGCGTTGCTCACGGTCAAGCACAATGCTTTCACCCGTGCCGCCTATAATGTAAAATCCGTTAGCGCCCTGACTCAAATGCAGGTCGACAAGCTGTTTTACCGCGGCCTCGTTTATCGTGTAATTGTCCTCGCACAAGGGTGTTACCAAAGCAGGTAAAATGCCTTCAAATTTGCGTATCATTTCCCCAATCTCCATTTCTGTTGCATAATAACCGCAGGGTCATCGGCCGTTTCGTGTGCATAGAACACCGTAAGCAGACTGCCGTCGGTCAGTTCGACCGTTGAAGGATAACCGAGGTCGGTACTGATCTTGGTTTCGTACAACCAATTGTCGGTATCCCAGGTCTTACCGTCGTCATAACTGAACATCAGCTTGATTCCGTAAGGACTTGCCTCATCATCGGGGTCGCGGCGCTTTTCATAGGCGCTTATCAGCACTCCCGAAGAATGCTTTATAATATGTGCCGTTGCGCCGCCGTTTTTGGAAAGGAGTATTTCAGGTTCTGACCAAGTTTTACCGCCGTCCTTTGACACCGACTGAGAGGTCGTCAGCACCATATCGTCACCATAACGTCCGACTCTGATCTGACACAAAAGCGTTCCGTCAGGCAGTTCAATGGCATAGGGTTCGCACGACATTACCCGTTTATCGTCAAAAACACTGTTGGGAATGGCACCGATAAATTCCATACTGCCGTCGGGCTTGATTTCGTAAGCCTCAACACCCTTTTCGCGTTGGAAATTGGTTCCGACCCAGATAATGCGTCCGTCACGGGTCTTGAGTGGACCGTGCGGCGAGGTAACGGGGCTTTTATGCAAAGGACCGAAGGTGACACCGTAATCGTTGCTGATCTTAAAAACCGAACCGAGGAACTTTTCTTCATCCTCTTTTTCCACACGGCTTAAATACGCCACCTGATAACCGCCCTTGTCACCGCTGTATTTTTCGGCCTCACCTTTTTGAAAATCAACCGTATTATTAAACGACGTCACCAGAACATTGCTGTCGCCGTATACCAGGATACCCGCATCACGGTCGTCCAACACCGTATCAATTATAGGCGCAGGTGCAGTATAGGTCTCACCCTCATTATCGGAATACGCAATAACTGCTTTACCAAACGGACACACGTGTTTCAATCTGAAACCCGATGCAACGACCGCTATTTTGCCGTTCTGAAGTTTTGCCGCGGTCGGCCACGCAAAATAGTTGTGATAGCTGTCGGGATTGCTGATTATTACCTTACAATTACCAATTTTCTCGAATTTCACAACACTTCACCTTGACTCTTTCGTATTGATGTAGTATATTTTCATTGTAGCACACCCGTCTGCTTCATTCAATAAACATAAAGGACAACGTGGCATTTTTTGTGTCCGTTTTGGAAATGTGCAATGAACCGTGAACTCACCGTAACTTTAGGCGCCGCCACAACCACCGTATTTCTTCAAAACGGTTTTTATGCGACCGCCGTCCCTTCAACACATATGCACCGCCACAACTACACCGAAATTCATATAATTTCGGGCGGTGAAGCAGAAGTAGTCATTGATAACTGCACAAAAAGACTGTCCGACGGCAACGTGCTGGCCATACCGTCGGGTCGGTTGCACGTCGTTACTTTAAAAGACGAAGCCGCACGTCACACCGCTTTTCAAATAGAGATGCCCGTGACACGCGAACGTATACAAAAGGTTTCACCGCAAATCGTGGAAACCTTTTTTGAAGAAATAGCCAACTGCCAATCAACCGACGATTATACCAATATTTCAGCATTTATTTCACTTTTGTGCGGCAGTCTTTTCCCCGAGCACCGCGTAACAGCCCGAACCGTCAAAGACGCTTCGTTTATAATAACCGAATTTTTTTCCAATAACTACGGTTCCGACGTCACGCTCTGCACCCTTGCCGAGCTATTGCACCTATCTGAAAAGCAGACCGAACGACTTGTTATAAAAACGATGGGTTGCACCTTCAAAAAGGCGTTGACCAACGTTCGGATAAGCACGGCCGACCATCTTATCAAGACGACCGATATGTCGTTGACCGAGGTCGCCGAATACGTCGGCTACCACTCATACAGCGGATTTTGGAAGGCTTACACCAAACGCACCTGAAAGCATCACTTCTTACGATACACCGACGGAGACACGCCGGTGTATTTTTTAAATAAACGACTGAAATAAAGCGCATCCGAAAGTCCCACGCTTTCGGATATTTCACCGACGGTAAGTCCCGTGAATTTCAAAAGCTCACACGCCTGCTCCATCCTTAATTTCTGTTGAAACTGCAACGGCGAGGTGCCGACCGTTTCGGTAAACAGATGCGAAAACCTGCTTCGGCTGAGTCCACATCGTACGGCGCATTCGTTAAGGTCGATCTCGTCTTTATAATGCAAACTGATATATTCAGCTTCGGCAAAAATCAATTTTACCGTATCACTTTGCGCCCTCGTGACATTAGGCGACAGCAACGACACAAGTTTCAAAAGATTACCGCAGGCCGTGATCTCTTCCCCTGCCCGATGACTTCTTAATACCGCCTCAAAAATTCGCCTCGTGTCGGACGGCGCACTAAATATAACGCAGGAGTTGACAAGTCCCGCTTTTTGTAAGACCTCATCGGCAACGCTTCCGCAAAAATGAACATAAATATGTTTTTCAAAAGGTTGTGCTTCATCGACCGTCACCGTATAGCTCTGCGTATCACCCGACCTGTAAAACAACGCGTCCCCGACCGACAGAACATATTCCTCACCGTCCACCAGAGCAGACAGACTGCCGTCGGTAATGAGCAGAAAATGATAATCCACCCGACCGTCAGGACGGTAAAACCGAGTCGTGCGCGGTTTGTCCGCAAACCTCATATAACTCACACCGCAACTGTTTATATGTAAATATTCACTCGACGTAAAATTCGTAAGATCTCTGTATCTTCCGTCAAAAACCGATAGCATAATTACACCGTTCCTTTCAGCGTACAAAGCACATTAGGCTCACCGCAAGGCAAATTTAGCCTCTTTATTATACTGCAACCCGCACAAAAAAGCAACCGCGTTAGCCGTTTTGTCCATATTTTAAGCCTTTTTGTCTATTCATTTTTTCTGATTTCAATGCTAAACTTAAGGCAAATCTTCAAAAAAGGAGAAAATGAAATGAAAAAATTCGCTTTTATCGGTGCAGGAAGTCTGCAGTTTACCTCTACCTGCGTTAAGGACCTTTTGCATTTTGATGCTTTTCGTCCTTGCGAGATAAGTCTTATGGACACAAATGAGGAACACCTCAAAATGATCAAAAAGGTCGTTGACCGCATTATCACAGAAATGGATTGCCCCGAATGTGTCGTCAAAGCTACGACCGACCGCGCCGAAGCGCTCAAGGATGCCGACGGCGTTCTGGTTACCGTTTTCAACGGTGACGTCGATATATGGCGCCACGAGATCGAAATTCCCAAGAAATACGGCATCGACGTCAATGTCGGCGACACCCGTAACGTTGCAGGTATTTTCCGAGCACTGCGCAACATTCCGCTTATGCTTGATATCTGTAAGGATATAGAAAAATATTGTCCCAAGGCAGTTATGCTCAACTATACCAACCCGATGCCTATGCTTTGTTGTGCAATGCACAAGTACACCAACGTTGAGGTAATGGGACTTTGCCACAGTGTTCAGGGAACCATCCGTATGTTGGCAAAATGGCTCGACATTCCTCACGAGGAGATCGTCTACACCTGCGAGGGTATAAACCATATCGCTTTCTACACTAAGTTAGAGTACAACGGTGAAGACCTTTACCCCCGACTTCGCAAACTTATCACCGAAAATGAAGAGGTCTACAACCGCGAACAGGTCAGAAACGAAATGTTCCTGAAACTGGGCTACTACGTAACCGAATCGAGCGGTCACGCTTCGGAATACAATCAGTGGTTCAGAAAGCGTCCCGATCTCATTGAAAAATACTGCACCCACGGTACCAACTGGAACCCCGGTCTGCACGGATTCTCACTCGACCTTCGTTTGAAGCGCAAGGCCGACGGAATCAAGCAATATGAAGAATGGCTTGAAAAACCCTTTGACAAGGAAAAGAGCGCCGAATACGCAGGTGAGATATTCAACGCTCGTCTCGGTGACGGTAAACCGTTCATCTTTAACGGCAACGTCATAAACCACGGCTCCATCCCCAATCTGCCGAAGGACTGCTGTGTCGAGGTTCCTGTTGTTGTCGACAAAATGGGCTTCAGAGCAACGGTTGTCCCCGAACTGCCCCGCAACCTTGCCACCTTTATAAGCACCACCGCACAGATCGAGACTATGGTGGTCGAGGCCGCAATGACCAAGAATAAGGATATGGTATACCAGGCAGTTTACCTTGATCCTCTGTCCTCCGCAGTATGCTCACTCGAAGAAATCCGTCAGATGTGTGACGAATTGTTTGAGGTCAACAAAGAATACCTCGGAGATTATAAATAATCACCGCAAAAGTCAAACACGGGAGAGGACGTATCTGTCCTCTCCCGTCTCTTAAATATTCCCCGCAATTAACACCGTCGCCACAAGCACGGCAACAAGCACCGTTATAATAATATCTGCCGTCCTTAACGACATTTTCACACCGCGGTAAAGACCGCCGTCGTTTTTGATACTTTGTTTTTCACGTTTCATAGCTTACTTCCTTGCAAGATATTTCCTCATATCAATGGCGCAGGCCGTAAGAATGATAAGACCCTTGATGATATAAAGCATATTGGCCGACACCGACAAAAAATTGAGACCGACGAATATAAGCTGTAACAGAAAAACACCCGTAACGATACCGCTTATCTTGCCCGTACCGCCGACAAACGAAACACCGCCGATAACACAAGCCGCAATGGCATCGCCTTCATAATTCAGTCCCGTATTGGCCGAACACGATGCGATTCGTCCGCCTTCGATAAAGCCCGTCACGGCATACATAACACCTGCCAACATAAACACCAGCACAATGGTCTTAAATACGTTAACACCCGAAACGTTGGCGGCCTCCTCGTTGGAACCGACCGCAAACATATTTTTACCGAAGGTCGTCTTGTTCCAGATAAACCACATTATGACGGTCAACACCGCCGAATAAAGCACGTACCTCGGCACGGCTACACCGCCGACCCGAAACAAGGTACCCCTTACAAAATCGGTATAGCTCGGGTCTAATCCCGATAAGGTCTGTCCGTTGTTGTTGCCAATCATAAGGTACATCAACACCGCACCGAATACTATTAACTGGGTCGACAGAGTTACGATAAACGGATGCAATTTGAATTTTGCCACGAAAAAGCCGTTGATAAGACCTATCACGGCACCGACCGCCAACACTGCCAATAAAACCACGATAAGCGGTAAAACGGGCAGATCAGGGAACATCTTTTTGGGGTAGTCGGTCATCTGCAAAAGCGATGCCGCAATGCAGGCGGTAAGTCCCACAACGCGTCCTGCCGAAATATCGGTACCGCTGAGTACGATGGCACCTGCAACACCCAATGCTATCGGCAACCGTGCCGCCGTCAGCGACACGATGTTTATAATCGACGATAATGACAAAAATTCAGGTACGCGTATTGCAATAAACACAATGGCTATTGCAATAATTATAAACATTGCATTATTAAAAATAAGATCGGAAACGGCTCTTCTTTTGTCGTTACCCGATAAATGTTTGAATTCGGCAAAACGGCTGAAAAGTCCGCCGCCGGAGGTTCTGCTTTCACCCATTTATTACTTCCCCTAATTAAACGTATTTTGTCGCCAAGGTCATTATTTCCTCCTGCGTTGTCGAATCGGCATTGACCTCACCTGCAAGTCTTCCGCCCGACATAACGAGAATTCGGTTGCACACACCCAGAAGTTCGGGCATTTCGGATGACACCATAACGACCGCCTTGCCGCTTTTGGCAAGGTTGATTATCAGCTGATATATCTCATATTTCGCGCCGACGTCGATACCTCTCGTCGGCTCGTCCAACAAAAGCACCTCGGGTTCGGTCAGAAGCCAACGTCCCAAGATAACCTTCTGTTGATTACCGCCCGAAAGCGTCCTTATTTTGGTCTCTTGTGTCGGGGTCTTGACCCTTAACGACTTTATACAGTCGTCGGTGCTTTTCCTGGCTTGGTTTTTTCTGAAAACACCTGCCAAGCTATGGCGTTTAAGACTCGAAATAACGGTGTTTTCACGGATGTTGAGTATGCCGAAAATGCCTGTTGCCCTACGTTCCTCGGTCAGCAACGCAAAGCCGTTTTTTATGGCCTCTCTCGGATTACGGTTGCGTATCATTTTACCGTTTAAAATAATACTTCCGCTTTTTCTCAAAGACAGACCGAAAAGGTTTTCCAGCAACTCGGTACGGCCTGAGCCGTCAAGTCCCGCAACGCCGACGACCTCACCGCGTTTTATGTCAAAAGACACGTCCTGCAGTTGATTATATACACTCGAAAGTCCGCTTACCGACAACAAGGTCTCACCCGCCGAGTCGGCTTTGGGCGGATACCTCTGTGTCAGTTCGCGTCCTACCATCAGTTTTATTATTTCATCCATCGTGAGCTCACCTGCAGGACGGGTCGCAACGTGCATTCCGTCACGCATTACGGTGACAAAGTCGGAAATTCTCAGGATTTCTTCCATCTTGTGCGAAATATAGATTATTCCGCAACCCTTAGCTTTAAGCATTTCTATGATTCTGAAAAGAGTTTCGGCTTCCCTGTCGTTCAACGATGAGGTCGGTTCGTCAAAGACGATGACCTTCGAGTTATAAGACACCGCTTTGGCAATCTCGACCATCTGCCTTTGCGACACCGAAAGTCGGCTCATTTTAAGGTTGGGGTCGATCTTCAACCCCAATTCGTCAAATATTTGCTTGGTCTGTCGGTACATTTTGCGTTCCGAGGTAAACGGAATAAATTTCGCGACCTTAGGAAAGCGTCCCAACCACATATTATCCATAACGGAAAGCTTCAGAGCCTGATTCAGCTCCTGGTGCACCATTGCCACACCGTTTTCCAAAGCGTCCTTGGAATTTTTAAAAGCGACCTCACGACCGTTAAGGAAAATACTGCCGCCATCCTTTTTATAGACACCGAAAAGGCATTTCATCAAGGTGGACTTACCTGCTCCGTTTTCACCCATAAGTGCGTGGACGGTGCCACCGTCCACGTTAAGCGACACCCTGTCCAAAGCCTTTACTCCGGGAAAGGCTTTAACAATATCGACCATTTTAAGCAATGGCTCCCGATTGGTTTGTTTTTGCATACCGATTATTTTTCACCCGTGTATTTGGCATACGGAATATTGACTCTCCAGTTGCCTACGACCGTTTCCTCGTCAACGCCGTCAAACGGAGCCTTGCCCTCACGGAAATTTTCAACAATATCCTCAATAACGTTGGCCATACCCTCAGCATCCTGCTTGATGGTACCCGTCATGGTGCCGTTTTCAATGGCAGTTCTTGCAGCCGAGGTCGCGTCGACACCGAAAACGGGAATCACCTTGCCACCCTGCTTGTTATAGCCCGCTCCCTGCAAAGCCGAGACCGCACCCATTGCCATTTCATCGTTATTGGCAATAATAAGCTCGACCATATTATTGTTGGACTCACTGTATTTTGCCAGAATGGTTCCCATATAGTTGGTCGCGGCGGCCGACGACCACAAGCCGTCCTGGTCAACAAGATAACCGTTCGCGTTGGAAGCGTCATAGAACTGCAACTGGGGTTTTCCCGCCGCAGTTAAGATCTTATCGGCGTCCTCTACGGCAAAACGGGTTCTGGCAATGGCCTCCATATTGCCCTCCTGTCCTTTAAACAAAACGTAACTGATCTTGCCATCCTTATTAAGGTCAACGGTATCATAGTTTTTAACGAGATAGTCGCCTATCATCTGTCCCTGCATATGACCCGCCATTTCATAATCGGTGCCGACAAAAACGCACTTGTTATAAGACTTCACCACCGACTCGTCGACCGAGCGGTTAAAGAAAATAACGGGAATATCGGCGGTACGCGCCTTGTCGATAATATTAAGCGCCGCATCATCCGAGCCTGTGTCAACGACGTTGACCACCAACATACTCGAACCCTTTGAAATGGCGACGTCGATCTGTTCGGTCTGTGACGACTGATTACCGTTGGCATCGTAGTCGTTATATTTAAGCTCGGCCTCTTTCAGTTCTTTGTCCAAAGCGGCACGGACACCCGAAATATAGGTATCACTGAAGGTGTAATAAAACACCGAGACTTCACCGCCGCTCTTTTTCTTGCCGCAGGCAGTAAGCGGCACACAAAGCATGGCCGCCAATATAAAACACAGTAATCTTTTCATAAAAGCACTCCTTAAAATAAAAGTTTCAAGGTTATTATGTGCCAAAATGTCCGATTATAATATTTTTTTTGGAAATTCAACTAAAACAAATGCCGCCCCATTGCAAAGAGGCTGAAAATATGTTAGATTTAACAGTAAAGAGGTGAAGAAATGAACCCATCATATATTATACCTATCGTAATGCTGTTTGTTATTCTTTATATAACGCGGCAAAACGAACAAACAATTATCAAAAACCTTATTCAAAAAATAAAGCACAGAAAAGGAGCAACCGAAATGACCGAGTTTGCAAAAAAATTTATCAACAAGGAATGTATAATCTACACCTTCAACTCACAGCTCGAAGGCGTTATCAAAGAGGTTTCCGACACCGCCGTAATGCTTGAAAAGAAAGGCACTTTAGAGGCCGTAAATTTGGACTTCGTCGTCCGTATCAGAGAATATCCCCGCAACAAAAACGGCAAAAAGAAATCGGTTGTGGTCGACTGATAATATTACCGTATTAAGCATAGAATGTAAGGCGGCGTTTTAATGAGTAGAATCAAAAACTTGAAAAACAGTCTTTTACTTACAGGTTTGTATGCCGCCATACTTTTTGTGTGTTGGCAATTAAAGATACCTTGCCTGTTCAATCGCTTCTTGGGATTTGAGTGTCCGGGGTGCGGTATGACAAGAGCGGTTCTGTCAGCCGTAAAATTAGACTTTGCCGCGGCATTTTCCCACCATCCGATGTTCTGGTCAATGCCGATTCTTTATCTTTACTTTTTATTCAACGGAAAGGTTTTTAACAAAAAGGCTCTTGACATCGGCATTCTTATATTTATCGCGCTTGGTTTTTTAATAAGCTGGATAGTAAAGTTGGTATAAAAGTGTCCAAAACGGTCGATTTTTGTTGACAAGTTATTTTCCATATGCTACAATGATTGTGCATTTAATGCTTATTTTGAAAGGGGTATTTTAAAATGTTTTGTAAAAATTGCGGAGAACAGATGAATGACAATCAGGCCATCTGCTTGAAATGCGGCGTTAAGACCGGCGATGGCAACTCTTTCTGTGCCAACTGCGGTAAAGAAGTTGCTGCAGGTGCAGAGGTTTGCCTCAACTGCGGCGTAGCTATTAAGACTGCTAAAGCCAACGCAGGTTACGGCAACTATGACAAGATCGTTATCGCTCTTGTTTGCTTCTTCCTCGGCGGTATTGGAATTCACAACTTTATGTTGGGCGAAACCAAGAAGGGCGTTGTCAAGATCGTTCTTTCTTTCTGCTTCGGTATCGGCTCTATTCTTGCTTTGATCGACTTCATCAGAATCCTTATGGATAAGTACGAAGTTAATCCCGATAAGGCATTTTAATCGGTGCTTATAACAAATTGATTTTTCAAAGTAAGATTCCTGCCAAGGCGGGAATCTTATTTTAAAATACGACATTTATTTTAAAACGAGGTGTTTTTATGTTTTGTCCACATTGCGGTAAAGAAATAGACAATAACGCATCGGTATGTATCGGCTGCGGCCATTCGGTCACCAAGCTCAACAACGTGCCTCAGGATTCTTCAAGTGCAGGCTGGTGGTGGCTAGGCTTCTTCATTCCGGTAGTTGGTTTTATCCTCTGGTGCGTATGGACCGGCTCGACCCCCATCAGAGCCAAAAAGGCACTTTGGGGTGCCATCTTCGGTATAATCGCATCAATCGTTATACCGATAATCCTTTACATATTGATGGTTGTACTTATTTTTTTGGGTATGAACTACTCTTTCTATTAATCTTTAAAGTTTAAAACAAACAAAAAACCACGGCGAACGAAGTCTCACTTCGTTCGCCGTGGTTACTTATGTAATTAATTATTCACCGTCAACAGGTTTGTTTTCGGCAGGCTTGATTTTGTTATTGATGTCAATAACGTTCTTAACAAGCAGAATAAACATTATCATTGCTTCGTAAACCAAGCGCAAGGCAATAGGTGCCAAAATAGCAATGGCCAAGCCGATAAGGAAATTTCTGCCGACCTGAGGCAAAGCCCACTCGCCAAAGTTTTCCATATAATAATCCAGATATTCATATTTGGCGGCTCTGCTGATGCCCGAAATTAACTGAAGAACGTTTCCGATGGTGGCTATCAGAACACCGCCAACCACACTGACTATGGACAGGAAGGTGAAAAGTACCTTGAGAATAGTCTCCAGATAAAGCTTTTTAAAATTAAAGTAATTGTGCAAATTCTGAAGACCCTTTTTACCGAAGGTTCCGTCAAACTTTGCAGGAAGAACCTTAATACAAAGCAAAACTGTAACCACAATGGACAAAATAACACCAACAATTAAAGCAAAAATCATAAATAAAACCTCCTTAGTTTTAATTATCATAACATTATTTCAAAATAATGTCAACGATAAACGACAAATTATTCCATTTTACGTTGCGTTCCGTCGTGGAGGATTTCATAATTGTCTTTATAAATCAAATCCGCCACCTTGACAAACGTATATCCGTCGGCGGTCAGCTTTTCAAGAATTATGGGCAACGCCTCGGGTGTGAACTCGGCATCGTTGTGAAACAGCACTATACTTCCGGGTTTGACCTTGCCCGTCACCCTTGTGACGATACTTTCGACCGTCGCCGTATCCTTCCAATCAAGACTGTCAACATTAGATATAAAAGTAATATTCTAATCAATGCTTGTGCATTGTGCATTAATATGGTATAATGTGGTAGCAAAACGAAGTCACACATTTTTCGTGTGTGTAACTTCGGTTGCACACACTTTTTTTAAAATTAAGGAGAGATTAAAATGGGTGTTATTAAAAATATGCTAGAAGATATTGAAATTGAAAATTATATTGATTCTCAATCAGATGTTTACGATGATTTAGAAGACCAATACATGATGAAGAATATGTAAAAACACTTGAAGCATAAAGAAAAGCAGACGAATATTATCAAAATTTACTAGAAGAAAGAAATAGCACGGCACACGAATTTCCAGGTTACAATCCCAATAATGTTCCTAAGTTTACAAACGTTCCTACTTTAGGTGGCTGTTTATCTTATTTGCTCTTTTCAGGAATAGGATTATTGATTATTTGGTTAATAGCCGAAAATTTATAATACATCATAAATTGTTTATATAAAATTTAAATCTGAACGAATGTTGAACCATCGTTTTATCGTGGAGGAAAAAGAAATATGAAGAAAAAAATTGTTTGTATTTTTATTGTGTTATCAATCCTTTTAGTTGGAGGAACATCGTTTGTTTTATATAATAACTATGAAATTAAAAACGTAGAAAAAGCAATAGAAGAAATAGGCTTTGTTTCGGTAATGAGTGAAAAAGAAATTATTTCTGCCGAAGAAATGTACGAAAAACTTTCTAAAAAACAAAAAGAAAAAGTAGAAAATTATTATACATTAAAAAATGCAAGATATTCATTTGATAATATTAAGTATGTATATGATGGCATATCTGCACTTAATGTAGATGATGTGCTTTTCGTGGGTAATGCGCAACGAATTTATAATGCATATCAAAAATTATCTTTTTCAGAAAAATCTCAAATAACTAATTTGAGTGAATTGAAAAAATATTTTTGTCAAGAATCGTCATGTAATAACATAACAACTGATAAATATTGTTATAATCATAAGTGTCGCTATTGCGAAAAACTTAGAGTGCATTACCTATATTGGAGAGATTACTGTTCAGAACATCTTTGTAAAAAATCTAATTGTTATAATGGTGCATATTTTGGTGGGTATTGTATAATGCACGACTAATTAGATACGATAGAGGTGATAATCTGCGCATTGGTGCGAGTATAAATAAAAAGGTGTTGTAAATGTTAAAAAGAATATTAGTGATTTTTATTTTAGTTATAATTATTTCTAGTATATTATATATTCCTGCAAATGCATATGTAAATCATTGTAACAACTGTGGGGATATGATTTCGAGTAATTATTGTCAGCGTTGCAATGATTGTGGATGGTACATTTGCATATCTTGTTACTCGTGTGGTTGCAGAAAATCGAATTCAATAACACATAATACCGATTCCGAAAGTAAAACCATACCAAATGAAAGATTACCTTTAATATTCTTGATATTGTGTTCTCCTTACCTGTTAATAAAACTTATAGTGTATTTTTGGGGTAAAGCAGAACAACGAAAAATAGAGGAACGATTTTCAACTTATAGCATAAGCGATACAAAAGAAAACGATTCTCCACCGAAAACAAGTGCTGAAACCACAAAAATCAATCCTATTAAACAAAATATATCAAACGAATTTCAAAAAGGAAATAAGGTTAAGCATTACAAATTTGGAATAGGTGTTGTTGTTGAAGTTGATAAATTAAAGGATAAAATTAAAGTGTCATTTAGTTCAGGCGAAAAAGAATTTTTACTATCTACTGCTAAAAAGTATTTAGATACAATGAATTAAAATATGCATAGTTTTTTACATAGTATAAATTTGTTGAAAAGACGGCATCAGCCGTCTTTTTTCTTGCCTCCCTTGCCCTAAAGGGAGGGGGACCAACCGTAAGGTTGGTGGAGGGATTTCTTGAACTTACGGAATCCTCCCGTCAGCCTGCGGCTGCCACCCTCCTTTAGACAAGGAGGGCATTTATTTTTGAAGCTTGCGTTGCATTCCGTCGTGGAGGATTTCGTAGTTATCGTAATAAATCAAATCTGCGGCTTTGACAAATGTAGAGCCTTCTGCTGTCAATTTTTCCAAAATAATCGGCAATGCTTCAGGTGTGTGGTCGGCATCGTTGTGGAATAACACAATCGAGCCATTTTTAACCTTGCCCGTCACCCTTGTAACAATACTTTCAACCGTCGACGAGTCCTTCCAATCAAGACTGTCAACATACGAAACAAAAGTAATAAGAATTTTTTATTATCTTAATCAGTCGAATAGTATTATATTTTTATTAAAAAATCAAAACTACAACACTCTTCGACAATTTAATCAATGCTCTAAACACGAAATTTAAATATTTTGGTTGACATTCGTTGAAAAATTTCCTTATTTATGTTATAATGTAAAAAATAACATAAAGGAGCAGTTGTATGGAAGAAAATAGGGATATGAGTTTTATTTTTGATTATGCTTTCTGTGGTGGAGAAATTGGTTTTAATAGAATGATACAATACTTATCTGAAAATGCAGAAGAAGAAAAATGGACTTTTGATGATACGAAACCAAATTCTATTTTAAAAAAATACATCATTGGAACTTTTTCCCAATGTTTTAAACAAAACAAAATATTAGTTTCTGAAGATGGGAATTTTTCTTGTTTTAATACTGGACTTTTAACTGCAAATGGCAATGACATTATTGGATTATTCGAAAAAAATAACCGTGAAGATGTTCAACCTTGGATATTAAAAGGTTTTAAAGATAAATGTCATAGAGATTTTTTAGATGTGTTTTATGAAGTTCCTAAATTAGCAACATATACAGAGGATTATCAAAATTTATATTTCAATCCTAATTATAATATCGTTGTTAATACCGACCATATTTTAGATGATAACTGGGAACGAATTAGCAGTGTTATCAATTTCGATAAAATTGTTGTAAAATCATTATTATTTGGTGCGATTGAAGATGCAAAACTTCGAATTCGTAGAAATCTTAGATTAGTAGTTCCACAATTTTATAGAGATGAAATAATGTATTTGGTTCCTATAAAAATCCCTAAAAACGATGGAACTAATGAAATAATGGCATTGGCAGTTGAAAAAACTGACACCGAACAATATCGAGCAAATACCATTTTTACCAAGGAAATTGCATATGAAAAAGCAAGGTTGCTAATGAAACCTGAATCAAATTGGTTGATGGAATAAAAAATAAAGAGCAGAAGATTAAAATCTTTCTGCTCTTTATTAATGTTTGTCTGTAAAAAGAAATTTCGTATTCGAAACTAGTATTCAAATTTTTGTCTGTGATTATATTATATGCAGTTTTTTTGAAAATGTCAATAATTTTTTTGATTTTTTGAAATTTTGTCGGTTTTTTTGCAACAAAAATGTTAATTTTATTTATATGTTTCCCCTCTAGAGCGAGGCAAAGCCTCGCTCTATTCACCCCTTTCGTTCTTTATCCCCAAAGAACCAAGGGTTTGAAACTTCGCTTGATGCTCGTTTCAAAAGGTCTATGTTATTATTTTTACTATGTTTTATGCTATGCTCAATCTTCGATTAAACTTGAAAAGTGTAAACGGGTGCAGAGCAGAAGTGGAGTGCAACAGGTTAGAGTTTCCCCTTGCAAAAAGCAAGGAAAAACTCTTGTTGTCTAAACGGTATGCTCCTTCGTTCCGTTTACAGTGTGGTTTAAGAGTTAGGTTTTTTCATTGCCTACTATTGCAACCCTTTCGGGAAATCTCACTCCGCCCTTGATTTTATACAATAGTTCCTTTTTCAGAGGTTCCACCCGCACAGTTCCCTTTTTTTTACTTGGTGCTAAATTCGTATACTGACAACCTATCCAATCTCGACAATTTGAGAAACCACACTCAAACCGCCAGGCGAATTTACTCCTTATGCTCGCCACACACGATTTTTTTAAGGTGCTTTATCGGGGTAATGCACCGCCTAAACCAAAGCATAGAAAAAAGTCCTGTCAATTACTTACCGACAGGACTTTGATTTTTTAAGTGCTTTATCATACTTATATCAAAGTTCATTGCTTATTGGAAAGTAATGAACTGCGACTTAATTCCAATTCCGTGGAATTAGGTCTTTTTTTATTCAATTTGATTTAAGTATGTTTGTTGAGTTTGAAAAACGAAAACTTTTTAATTAACCTTTACACTATAAATATTTTGTGATATAATGTGATTGACAAATATCAATACGGAGGTATGCTATATGAAAAAATTTTTCAAACATTTTGAAATTCACTTTGTTATTTTCTTTGCATCATTAGCATTTGGTTTGTTAGTTAGTGTGCTTTGCAACATACCTCTTAAATTCATAGAAGGTATAAATATTAATATTGGAAATTTTGTTACAGGAATAATTGGAACCATTTCCATTTTATTTTTCTTAAGTTATAAAGAAGGCTATCGCTTCAAAGAATTTAAATTTAAAATTACTTTTTTATCAATTTTATCTTTGTTTGTTTTGCAATTTATTTTAGTCGCCATTTTTGGTCATGCTGTTTATATTTCAGGGTCAACAGTTTATTTGGCAAGATATGTTTTATACCTTGTCAATCCTGAATTAATCAATGGAAAAGAAATGCTTGAAAATTATAGACTTTTATTTATGATTTTAGCGGATTTCGTTGTATATCTTCCTATAATTTCAGTTGGAGAATTTTTAGGAGCAAAGAAACATAAAAAGGATTTTAGTAAATAATTTATGAATTAAAATACAAAAAAGATATGAGAGATTTAATTTTCTCTCATATCTTTTTTTGTTCGTTTATTTCCTTTTGCAAGGTTTCATATAATGCTTGAATATCTTGCTCTACCGCTTTTCTTTTTTGTTCTAAATCGTAAAGTGTTTCGTTCATTTTCATTTGCTCCTTTCCGTTTTCTTTACAATAAATATGATATATTTTTTTGTAAATGGCGGTCTGCAAGACCTTACAGGTTTAGTATAAACCGTAGTAAGTCATATTTCTGCTCGAAATAAAACCGGATTCTACATACTGATTATGTAGAGCAGAGATATGACCGCACGAAAAAACACCATTTCCCAAGTGGTTTTTCGTAAGGTTAAAGCGGCAACCTTTTTTCCTTTCGTGTGTTGCCGTTCCTTTGCTCTCGCATATTAAGAGCAAAGGAGTTTTTGATATGAGCAATTATGCGATAATGCGATTTCAAAAATACAAACTCGGTAGTGTAGCAAATATTGAGCGACACCAAAAATATAGAGAGCGACTACACAACCGAGCACACCCCGAACGAGAAAAAGAAAACATTTCATATAGTCAGTATAATGAAACAATGAGAAAGACTTTGAAAAGAGCAATTAAAGCTCAAGAGAAAGCAACAGGCAAAAAGGTGCGAAAAGATGCCGTTGTATTAACAGAGTTTGTTTTGACTTTTTCACCTGAAATGGAAACCCAAATTGACAAAAACGAGTGGATAAAGGCAAATGTTAAATGGTTGTGCAAGACCTTTGGAAAAGATAAATTACTCAAACTTTACACCAATGCAGATGAAAAAACATTTCATATACACGGGTATATTTCCACTTTTGATAATGGTAAGTTTAATGCAAGTAAGTATTTTGGAAAGAAATCTCAAATAATTGCACTCCAAGATAGTTATGCGGCTGATATGGCACAATTTGGTCTTATTCGTGGTGAAAGCAAAGAAATCACCAAAGCACGACACCAAACACTTGATGAATGGCATAGAGTGGAAAGTGAAAGACTTGAAAAAGAACTAATTGAAATGGCAAACAATATTTTAGCAGATGAAAAGGAAATTGCACCACAATCCATTGAAAGTGAAATTTTTGATGATTTGAGGTAATTGTATGTGTGATGATTCCGATTATAAAAAAGAGTGTATCAGGTGTAATGTTGAGAAATGGAAAAAGGCACTCCGCATAGCAGAAATACGAAAAGAATTGAATTGCACTTATGAACGAGCAGAGCAAATTCACAATGAAGAAAAAGTAAAAAAGATATGAGAGAAAACTAAAATCTCTCATATCTTTTTTGTTATATCTTCCACTCTATTGTATAATCGCCGTTTTCTTCAAGTAACACTCTTTTGATGAGTTTGCGGTAAATCTCTTTTGCCTTTTCAATGTCAGCAAGTTCTATTTCAATAAGGTCAAAATCAAATGCTTCATATCTTATAGGTGTATATGTTGAAAGTTGCAATTCCTTTTCTTCTATTTGGTCTTGTAATTTTTCAATAGTATCTGCAAATGCCTTTTCCAATTTTGTTTTACCCGAAGATAGCAAAACGAGATTATCTCGTTTTTCAACTAATTCATTTAATTCTTCTTCTATTTTTTTATAACCTCGTTCACTTTCTTCAACTCGTTCTGCTAAATGCTTTATAACATCCAAAACTTTCATACGGATGCTTTTTCTTAATGCTTCAAAATTAACTGTTTTAAACTGTGCATCACAACTATGCAAACCACGATTATTATAACAATCTAATTTAGGGTCATTATAAATCTTGATAGCATATTCACATTTTGCACATTTCAAAAGACCTGCTAATTCTTTCAATCGTGTGGGTGCATTTGCTCTTTTGATTTGTTGGTTTTGTGCCAACCGTTCTTGAACCTTAACATATTGCCTTGATTTTATAAAACCCTTAAAATTAGTCAAACAAACGGTTTGTTCAGACAAGTCAGTATATTTTCTTGTATTGTTATTTGCAACTCTTTTACCGACTATTACTGCGGAACGAGTTCCATCCCATTCTTCTATTGGGTTAAGTATTTTTGCTTTTCTTGTTTTGAAAAACTTGTATAAGGTTTCATCCGCTATTGCATAAACGGGATTTTGCAAAATACGACCGATAGTAACATTGTCAAATGATTTCCGTTTTCTGCTTTGATATCCCTTTTTTTCAAGCAATCTTGCCACCTTGCCGAGAGACATTGAAAAATCATCTTCATAATGGTTAAATGCCAATTTAATGGCAGTGATTTCTTCGCTGACTTTAATAAGTGTAGGAATGTTATTCTTTGTTCTTCCGTTTTTAAAACCGTAAGGGGCTGGACCACCTGGCCATCTACCGTCTTGTATGCGATGATAATAATTATCTTTTACTCTTGATTGTATGGTTTCTCGTTCCATTTCTGCGAAAACCATTGAAATTTTCAACATACCGCGACCCATTGCAGAAGATGTATCAAATGTTTCATCCACCGCACAAAACTCAACTTTAAACTCGTTGAATTTTTGCCACATACTCATAAAATCTAAAAGATTTCTGCTTATTCTATCAAGTTTATAAACCACGATTTTTGATATTTTACCACATTCTATATCTGCCATCATCCTTGTAAAATCGGGCCTGTGGATGTTTTTTCCTGAATAACCCTTATCTTGATATATTTCTATTGTTTCTTTGTGTGGAGTGGAATTTATGTAGTTTGTGCAAAAGTCAATTTGAGTTTCTATTGAAAGACTGTCTTTCTTGTCTACCGACTGTCTCGCATATATCGCTATCACTTTCAACATCACCTTTTTTTGAAAATATAATATCAAGTATTTCTTTGAAAATCCTATCTTTTTCACTGCTTGAAGCACCACAAAAGATATCCTTTCCTTGCATATTATATCACACTATTACTTTTGTTGCAAGTGTTTCAACATCCCATTGAATGGTTTTCATTCCCACACTTTCGACCGTTGATATAACCTTATTGTCATAGTCCCCGTAAGGTGGGCGGAAAAGCGTCGGCACCTTGCCCGTTATAGCGGCGATTTTATCATTACATATTTTCAACTGTTCTTTCATCCCCGACTCACTGAGACTTGTCATATACGGGTGTGTTGCCGAATGGTTCATAACGTCATTCCCCGCATCGCTGAGTTTTTTTACCTCGTCGGGATACTTGTCGACCCAGTCCCCTACAACAAAAAATGTCGCAGGTGCATTGTATTTCTGCAAACAAGAAATCAACGTGTCGGTATCATCGGCACCCCAAGCCGCATCAAACGTAAGCGCGATTTTTTTGTCGCCCGTTTCGACACAGTATATCGGCAACAATCGTTCACTTTTGGCAAACGCATTGACCGACAGCACCGTACCGATAACCACCGCCAATATAAATGACCCTATCATTATAAGATGTTTTTTAGTCAAGATACAAAATCTCATATACTCACCCCACCGATATTTATGCCGAAAAGCTTGTAAGTATTCCGCACTTGCACGCCGCCGCACAATATGTTACAATATATTTATAAATTTCACGGAGGGGTTTTATGAAAAGAATTTTATCAATAATTCTTGTTCTTATACTTCTTTTCGGAGCCGTTGCCTGTGGCAAAAAAGCTGAAAAGGACACGGCCACAAAAGCCGACAAATATTGCAGTGCCTGTGGCAACGGTATATCGTTGACCGATGTCTTCTGTCCAAAATGCGGCAACGCGCTTAATAGCACCGCTGACAACAGCGCCGATGCAATGTCTACCGATGTATCTTCAATCAATACATCCTCAACAGATACGTCCTCAACAGATACGTCCTCAAAGGACACAGGTTCAACCAATACAACCTCAACCAACGCTTCGTCAAGCACTCCGACGGTGCCAAGTCAGACTTCAACCTCGTCAACTGCAAGCACAACCTCTTCAACAACAAGCTCGACCGAATCGGAATCTAAGGATGATATAATCCCCGAAGGCGGCATCTATTATATGAGCGTTTCGAAAGAAACAAGAAGAGGCGGCGCCAAATTTCCGAAAAATCCTGAATACACCGATGTTTACAAGTACGAGGATTATGAATACATTTACAGCGACGATTTTAACGGTTGGCTGGCCAAAGTACTGTACACCACTAAGACTAATTACCGTTCCGTTCTGTCATCAATAGCAGGTGAACCCGTAACGGTTTTGTATGAAACCTATAAAGATTGTACCTATATGGTAACGGCCCCTAAAATCCCCGATTCCGTTATTCATCTTTACGGTACTTTCAGTGGATGTACGTTATTAACAACCGTACCCGACCTGCCAAATTCCATCACTGATATGCGTTACGCCTTCAGCGGATGCACAGCACTTGTTTCTCCACCCACGCTTCCAAACAGTGTAACCAATTTAAGTTATACCTTCAACGAATGTGACTCGCTTGTTTCTCCTCCTGCAATTCCGAATAGTGTAACCATTATGGATTACACCTTCAACAGATGTAAAGCATTAAAGTACGCGCCGCAGCTTCCTCACGGTGTTATCTCTCTTCAAGGAACATTTTTCGCGTGTGAGTTGATAACCGATGCGCCCAAGATCCCTTCAACGGTAAAAAATATGACCTACACCTTTGCTTGGTGGAGAAATTTGGTTGTTGCACCCGAAATACCTGATGGAGTCCGAATTATGGACTATACGTTTTACGGTTGTTCAAAACTGACAACCGTAAAACACATTCCAAGCAGCGTCACAAGCTTAAAAAAGCCGTTCGCGTATTGCGAATCATTGACAGGTGAAATCCAAATCGACTGCGCGGTCGATTTCGACCTTTTGCTTTATACCACAAAACCCATCGTGGTAACAGGTACATCTCCCACTCTGTCGAAATTGAACTTACATAATAAAAACGTCACAGTAATAATCAAATAAAACCATACTGTGAAATCAAAAACCGCCTTGATGTCCAAGCTGGACATCAAGGCGGTTTTTATACATCGTTCACTTTTTCTCAAAAGCCTTTTGGCGGTATTCTTTTGGGGTCATACCTCGCACATTCAAAAAGCTTCGGTCAAAGGTTCTCACCGAGTTATAGCCCACGGCATAAGCCACCTCGGTGACCGACATATCGGTCGTTTTAAGCATTTCACAGGCATTTCTCACACGCAAGGAATTTATGTAATCGTTAAAGCCGATATGCAATCTTCGGCTGAACAATCGGGAAATGTAGCATCGGCTGACGTGCAATTCATCGGCGATGTCCTGCAGACTTATATCACCGTTGTAATTTTCATAACAATAGGTGATGATATCCTTTACAAGGTCGTTATCGTAAGGCTCTTTTTCCTGAAGCTCAACATTGCGGAATATCTCGCTCATTAGTATCAACATACAGCCTCGAGCTTCGGTTTCGGAGTATTCGCCCTCCTCCTTTTTGCATTGCACCATATTTTCAAAGGCGGCCGCTATTCGGGGGTTACTGATGGCGTTTTTGAGCAACGGAATTTTCGGCACCATTGTTTTGAAAATTCTGCTAAACTCGGGGCACATATCGGGAGAAACGATCAGTATCTTATGCTCGACAGGACGTTGCTTATCAATATAATAGTGAATCTGATTGGGAAATGCAATAAATAAATCCCCTGCCTCCACCTTTGCCTCAGCCGAGTCGGCAAAGGCTACGGTCGTTCCTGTTTCGGTCAGCACTATCTCAATGTGACTGTGCAAATGCGGTGTTGGCGCCAGCTGATGGCCGCCACGTGCCTCGTAGGCCGAATTTTTTGTTTCAAAATGAAAATACATATTGTTATCCTTTTAAACAAATTATTAGTGCAATATTTGTCTACTTTTTTTCTCTTTATGTCTTGTATTGTATACCAAAATAATGTAAAATACAAGTATAAAATGCCGTTATTGTGAGGAAATGGGACGTTTTTACAGACTCATCAGAGACAGTTCAACTTTATTCCATTTTCTATTTCGCATTTCGGTGCATAAAATTGTGCATAGACAGATTGAAGGAAATTACAAAGTGATTTTTCACTCTGTTTGGCAATATAAATTCATTCTCTTTCAAGGAGGAAACAATTATGACAAAATTACCTATCGGACTTCAGCTCTATTCCGTCAGAGACGCAATGGAAAAAGACTTTGCCGGTACCATCAAAGCCGTTGCAGAAATGGGCTATGACCAGGTTGAGTTTGCAGGTCTTTTCGGCCACTCTGCTGAAGAAGTAAAGGCTATCTGTGCCGAAGCAGGTGTAACCCCCATTTCGGCTCACGTTGCTCCCACCCAGATTCTTGCAGACATCGAGGGCGTTGTAAAGACCTATGCCGATATCGGTTGCAAGTATATTGTTATTCCGTGGATGAACGGCGAGTCTCTTCCCGGCGGCCCCAAATACGCTCAGTTGCTTGAGGACATCAGAACTATCTCCGCAGAGCTTAAGAAGTATGGTATGAAGCTTGGCTATCACAACCACGATTTTGAATTCGTAAAGGTTGACGGTAAATATAAGCTTGACATTCTTTATGCAGATACCACTCCCGACGAGCTTCAGACCCAGATCGATACTTGCTGGGCAAACGTCGGCGGTGAGAATCCTGCCGAGTATGTCAAGAAGTACACCGGCCGTGCACCTCTAGTTCATATTAAAGACTTTGTCGGTCAGAAATCCAACAATATGTACGGACTTATCGGCGGTGGCAAGACCGAGGATAACGGTGCAGAACCCGCAGTCCCGTTTGAGCTTCGTCCCGTTGGCTACGGTGTTCAGGATGTTGCCGCAATCCTTGCAGCAGCAGAGGCCGCAGGCGCAGAGACCGTTATCGTTGAGCAGGATCAGCCCTCCCTCGATAAGACTCCGATGGAATGCGCAAAATTAAGCATCGATTACATCAAGTCGCTTTAATTTGTTCTTTAATAGAAATTTAAAGATATATTCTTTTTATAAAAAAGGAGTAGATAACAATGGCAAAAGAAATCGATATGAATGACTTTTCCACCAATCAGGTTGAAGAAGCAACCGTAAGCACCGGCAAGAAGATGCGCATCGGTATCATCGGTTGCGGCGGTATTTCTTCAAGCCACATTGCAGCCTATATGAAGCAACCCGACGTTGAGCTCGTTGCAGGCTGTGACCTTATCGAAGGTAAGGCAGAAGCAAAATTTGCCACCTGCGTTGAGAAGTTCGGCAACGCTGAAATGGTTGCTAACGCAAAGTTCTTCACCGATTATAAGGAAATGATCGACACCGTTCCTATGGATGCAGTTTCGGTTTGTACATATAACTGTACACACGCAGAGTGCACCATTTACGCTCTTGAGCACGGCCTCAACGTTCTCCTTGAAAAGCCCTTCACCGTAACCTTGGACGAAGCTATCGAGGTTATGAAGGCCGAGAAAAAGTCGGGCAAGATCGTATCGGTTGGCTTCCAGCCCAGATTCGATGCCAATATGCAGATGATCAAGAAGATCGTTCAGTCGGGTGAATTGGGACGTGTTTACTACGTTCAGACCGGCGGCGGACGTCGTCACGGTATCCCCGTATCCTGGTCCGAAACCTTCATTGAGGGTGATAAGGCAGGCCTTGGAGCATTGGGTGACATCGGTTGCTACTCCATCGACCTTGTTATGAATGCTTTGGGCAATCCCAAGCCGTTGACCGTTACCGGTACTGCTACCGACTATTTCGGTACCACTCCCGAGGCTTATGCCAAGGTTGGCAAGCCTGAATGTGCCAAGAAGTTCTCGGTTGACGACTTTGCTTCGGCATACATTCGTCTTGAAGGTGGAATCATTCTCGACTTCAGAATTGCTTGGTATATGCACCTTGACACTCCCGGTGACACCATTATTATGGGTACCAAGGGTTCGTTGAGAGTTCCCTCCACCGATTGCTGGAACGGAACCTTCACCAAGCCTATGACCATCTATCACGACGTTGCAGGTGTTCCCACTCAGACCGAGGTT
>JAGBXM010000114.1 GCA_017629275.1 Clostridia bacterium | reverse complement strand
GAACGGAGGTGCATTTACCATCATAATTGCAAAGTAGATGGAAATTGCGATAAGTGCTTTCTCACCACCCGAAAGACCTTCGAGGCTGGGAACATTTTTACCCGGCAGTTTTGCAACAATATCAATTCCGCTTTCCAAAATATTCTCGGGATCGGTCAATACCAATTCTGCATGACCGCCGCCAAACAGTTCGGTGAATACCTTGGTAAAGTTTTTACCTATCTTCTCAAAGCCTTCGGAGAACTTTTCCTTCATTTGAACGGTAAGGTCACCGATAAGCGTGTTGAGTTCTGCGCGTGAATTATCAAGGTCGTCCATCTGAGCCTTCATAAATACGTAACGCTCGTGAACCTCTTTATATTCCTCGATGGCGGCAACATTAACATGGCCGAGATTCTTGATTTTACCCTTAACCTCCTGCAATTCACGCTTGGCCTCGGGAATATTTTCAACCGGCTCTGCAATCTGTTCTGCCTCGGTACGGGTCAACTCATACTCGTCAAACAAACGCTTGATTATCTCGTCATATTCACGGAGCATATTTTCACGGCGCTCTTCAAGACGGGCAACCTCACCGCTCAGCTTTTCACGCTCGGCGGTCATATCACGCTCAGCCTGACGCATCTGCTGACCTTCACGGTCAAATCCATCACGCTCACTGACAAGCTGTTTAACTTTATTATTACCCTCAATAATATCCTTCTTGCGTTCCTCGATCTGTGCATTAAGCGAATCGATAACAGTTCGTTCAGCAACGGACATTGCCTCAACCGCTTCAATTTCCTTAAGCAGTGCTTCTCCCCTGTTTCCGCTTGAGGACATTGCCTCTTCAAGCAGTTTTATGGAATTTTCAATTGATTCAATATCCTTTTCTGATTCCATAATCTTGATACGAAGATCGGTAATATCGGTTGTAAGGGTCTCACGGCGGTCGGTCACGGTATCTCTTCCGCCCGAAAGTGAATCAATCTCGGTCTGTGCCGCAAGCTTGAGTTTTTCAATCTCTGCGATTTCGGAATTGGCGGTATTAACGGTGTTCTGCAACTCTACTTTGCGGTTTTCAAGCAGGAACTTTTCACCGTTCATTGCCTCAATCGACTTGGAAAGCTCGGCAATAAGGTCACCGACACGGCGAATCTCACCCGAAACGCGAATCTTATCCTCGGTTGCGGTGGTAAATTCAGAACGTGCGTTGAGAATCTCTGCCTCAAGCGATGCAACCTCTTGTGCGGCAGAATTATAGTTATCGGTCAAAAGACCCGATTTTTCAAGCAATTTTACGATTTTGTCACTGAGTTCTTTTATCTCACCGGCACGGCTCAAAATACCCGAATTCTTGGCCAAAGAGCCACCGGTCATAGAACCGCCTGCGTTAACGACTTGACCATCCAAGGTAACAACCTTGAAACGGTAATTATACTTTTTGGCAATGGTAACTGCCGAATCAATATCCTCGGCAACAACGGTCTTACCCAGCAAATTGCCAATAATACCGTCATATTTCTTGTCAATCCCAACGAGTTCGGAAGCGATACCGACATAGCCAAACTTATTTTCAAGTCCATCCTCATCAAGTGTTCTTGATTTGATGGTGGAAATCGGCAGGAAGGTTGCTCTACCCTTGTTTTGATTCTTCAAGAACTCAATAGCACGCTTTGCATCGTTTTCAGAATCAACAACAATATGCTGGAGTGAAGCACCCAAAG
>JAGBXM010000113.1 GCA_017629275.1 Clostridia bacterium | reverse complement strand
GGACAAATTCAACCAATTACACCATATAATCAAAAGCAACGATTATATAATAAAAAATCCTTGTTCCGAAGAACAAGGATTTTTTGGTGCGGATAACAGGAATCGAACCTGCATGAAGTTGCCCTCACTAGAACCTGAATCTAGCGCGTCTGCCAGTTCCGCCATATCCGCATATTAAATTGATAATTGAGAATTGAGAATGGAGAATTATTGCTTAGAAGATTTTACTATGCTTATCAATATTTTTTCCAACTCAATACAATCGGCCACAATTGACGAACTTTCTTCTTTGGAAAGAAAGTTTGTTGCTTGCAAGAGTTTAATCCAATATTTTGTTTCAGACGTTTCTTTTAATGCAATATTCATTTTGGAAACAAAATCGGGCTTACTTTGTGCTTGCTCAGCCTCTGCTACATTTGCACCAATACTTGTACCACTGCGAAGCAACTGCTTAGAAAGAACATATTCTTTCTTTTTGTCAGTTAAATAAATATACAAATTGACAATCCTAACGGCAAAGTCAAAGCTCTTAATTTCAATAACATTTTCCATTTATTTACTCGCTTTCAACTTTCCATTTTCAATTATCACTTATCAAATATTCCACTCGAGATATTATACTATCATAACCTCTGATTGTCAAGTAGTTTTTGAAGCAATAAAGCGAAGTTCTGTATAAAACAAAAACCGCAACGAATTGAATTCGTTGCGGTCTTAATTTATACACTCAAAACGCCTGAATTGAAGGCTTTGACTGCGTTTTCTTTATCGTTTTCGATGGCGGCTTTGAGTTCGTCCAGAGTCTCAAACCGCGATTCGGGTCGCATATAGCTCAACAATTTTACGGGTATCGTCTGCCCGTAAAGGTCACCGTCAAAATCAATTATATAGGTCTCACTCAACGGCTTTTTAAGTAAAAACGTGGGACGGATTCCGATATTGGTAACGGCAGGATAGTCCTCCCCGTCGATCGTCACCGCCGTGGCATATACTCCGAATTTCGGTGTCACCAATTCATCGTGCAAGGCTTGATTAACGGTCGGGAAGCCCATTGTTCTTCCCCGTTCTTCGCCGTGGATGACCTCACTCTGAAACTCAAAAGGATGTCCCAAAAGTGTGTTGGCAAACGAAATATCACCGTTGGCGATAAGCTCGCGAATAAGCGACGACGATACCGTTTGACCCGACACCGTGGTGGCAGGTACAACGACCGCCTCGGCTCCGTGCTCACCGCAATACTGCGACATTAACGCAGCATCACCCTGACCGCCCTTGCCGAATCGGTGGTCAAAGCCGCAGACAACGGCCTTGACGTTATACTTTTCAAACAGCATATCCAAAAATGCGGTCGGTTCGAGATCACGCACCTCGTCATAGTTCAAGGTGAATATCTCCGAAAAACCCATTTTTTTGAGCATCTCATTCTTCTGCCCGGCCGTCATCAGCATCGGCACGTACTCGTTTTTGGTCACGCGCCTCGGAGGAAACGGGAATGTGACGGCGATGGCTCTTAAATTTTTAAAACCCAAAGCCGCATTCAAAACGGCTTTATGTCCACGGTGAATTCCGTCAAACGTGCCAAGCACTATAACACAACCGTCGTTCATTCACTTTCCCTCCTAAAAATTTTATTCAATAACAACACATTTCGTGTTTATCTCACGTGTTTCGTCCGAATACTCGGCAAGACCTAAAAACTGCCCTTCAAAAAAGACTTTAAATATCTCACCGTCATTAGCCTGTTTTAAACCTCGAATACGGTCGATACTCAACGCCGCACCGTTTCTGAAGCGTTTGCATTGAGCCTCTGAAACGTAAACGTTTCTGAAGTTCGGCACCGCCGTTTCGGGCGGCAAAAGGCACCCTTCGGGGTCGGACTCGATTTGTTCAAGAGTTTTGCAGTTTTCAATCGAAAACCCTGCGGCATCGGTACGTCTTAACGATATCAAAGTCGCACCGCAACCCAAAAACTTGCCGATATCATCGGCCAAGGATCTTATATAGGTACCCTTCGAGCAATGCACGTCGATAATAAAATCATTACCTTCACGTGATATAAGGTCAATAGCGAATATAGTCACGTTGCGTGGCTCACGCTCGATCTCCTGACCCTGACGTGCAAGGTCATAAAGCCTCACACCGTCTTTTTTTATGGCCGAATACATCGGCGGTATCTGATCGTAGGTGCAGGTAAAATGCTTCAAAGCCTCATTCAACTGCTCGTCTGATACCGAAACCTGTGTCTCTGATAAGACCTCACCCGTAATATCAAGCGTATCGGTAGTAACACCCAGCCTTACACCTGCAGTGTATTTTTTATCGGCCTCTAAAACGTATGAACAAAGCCTTGTCGACCTGCCGATAAGTATGGGCAGAACACCCGTTGCCATCGGGTCTAACGTACCCGTATGGCCGACACGCTTGGTGCCGTAAATACGCCTTAAAACTGCGGCGGCCTTAAACGAGGTAAAGCCTTCGGGCTTGTCAAGTAAAATAAGTCCGTTCATTCAAACTACCTCAAAAGTTCCAGAACAACGGCCTTGAGTTGTGCTTTGGCCTCATCGGCCGAGCAACCGAACTCACAGCCTGCGGCCCTTATGTGACCGCCTCCGCCAAACTTCTGACAGATTGCGGCGGCATCATAAGGCTCAAAGGTCCTCATCGAGACCTTCCACCTACCGTCCACCTTTTCACGCACGGTAATACCGATTTTGACCCCCTCGATCTGACGGGGCAAAGCGGCAATACCGTCCATATCACTGGAATCACAACCTGTTTCCTTAATCATCTTCTGTGTAACCGTCACAATGGCGCACTGTCCGTCACCAACGTATTCGATACAGTCAAGCACACGACGTTCCATCTCAAGACGGCCACGGCTCTTGACCTCAAACATAACGCGGTTGATCTCATCGTAATCGGCACCCGCCTTCATCAATTCGGCGGCGATAATATGGGTGTCGGGCGTTGTGTTGGAAAACTTGAAGCAACCTGTATCGGTCGCAATTCCCGTATAAAGACTAGATGCTATGAACGGCGTTATCTCGGCTCCCATTTCCTTCAAAACGCGATAGACACACTCGGCCGCGGCGGCACTTTTGGCGTCAAGATAAAGCATTTTGGCAAATCCGACGTTGGTGCCGTGATGGTCGATGGCAAACTGAACCTTATTGCCGTATTCTTCCTGCAATTCACCTAAAAGCTTGGGGTCGGCAACGTCGACCGAAATAACGGTTGACGGCTCAAAATCCTGATTCCCTTCGGCGGTGAGATACGAAAACTTTTTGGGTATCTCATCGGGGCAAATGACGTTGGCCTTTTTGCCCATTCTGCGCAAAGCGGAACAAAGCGCAAAGGCCGAACCCAACGTATCCCCGTCAGGGTGCGCGTGGGTCAATATCAGATATTTGTCATTTTCCGAAAGAAACCTTGCGGCGACGTTTAAAGTTACCTGATCAGTCATCATTATCGTCTCCGTTTTCTTCGGGCGGCAGATCGAACGAGTCGATAATACCGGCAATTCTTGCGCTGTGCTCGATGGAATTATCGGCAATAAAGCGCAGTTCGGGAGTCTTTCTCAATTTGAGTCGGAGTCCCAGTTCGCGGCGCAAAAATCCCGCCGCATTTTTAAGACCTTTTACGCTTTCAACCGTTTTGTCATAGCCTTCAATGGCGCTGACGTAAACGGTGGCATACGAAAGGTCACCCGAGACGTCGACCTTAACAATACTCAGAAGTTTGCTGACTCTCGGGTCCTTCATTTCGCGGAAAAGATCTGCCAATTCACGCTGAATATCAGCGCAAACTCTTCCAATTTTAAAACTCGGCATAATTTCTTTCCTTAAAAATTAATCTCTGTATTCTTCCATAATGAAGGCTTCGAAAATGTCGCCTTCCTTGATGTCACCGAACTTATCGAGTCCGACACCGCACTCATAGCCATCGGCAACCTCTTTAACATCGTCCTTGAAGCGGCGAAGCGAGTTGATCTCGTCCTCGGCAACAACGATACCGTCACGGACAACTCTGACCTTGGCATCACGGGTGATCTTACCGTTCTTGACGTAGCAACCTGCAATGGTACCGATACCCGAAACCTTATAGGTCTGACGGACTTCAAGTTCGCCCAAAACAACCTCACGGAATTTCGGAGCCAACATACCCTTCATAGCGGCGGTTATCTCGTCAATGCAGTCATAAATAACTCTGTAAAGGCGGATCTCAACGTTGTCACGCTCGGCGGCCTCTTTGGCAACGGGGTCGGGACGGACGTTGAAGCCAACGATAATAGCGCCCGAGGTTGCTGCCAACATTTCATCCGACTCGTTGATGGCACCGACACCGCCGTGTATAACGTTGACACGAACCTCGTCGTTGGAAAGCTTGACCAAGCTCTCACGAACTGCCTCAACCGAGCCCTGAACGTCGGCCTTAACAATAACGTTGAGGTCTTTGAGTTCACCCTGCTCGAGCTGACTGAAGAGGTTATCAAGGGTAACCTTCTGGGTGGCCTTGAAGATCTCGTCCTTGGCCTTCTGCTTACGCTGTTCAACAAGCTGACGTGCAAGACGCTCGTCGGAAACGGCATCAAAGCCGTCACCTGCCGACGGAACCTCATCAAGACCTGTGATCTCAACCGGAACCGACGGACCTGCTTCCTTAACGCTTCGGCCATTTTCGTCAAGCATAACTCTGACACGGCCTACCGAAGTACCTGCAACGATAATATCGCCCGAACGCAAAGTACCGTTCTGAACGAGAAGCGTTGCAACGGGACCGCGGCCCTTATCAAGACGTGCTTCGATAACAACACCCTTACCCTTACGGTCGGGATTGGCTTTAAGCTCCTGCATTTCGGCAATGAGCAAGACGTTGGCGAGAAGCTCGTCGATACCGTCGTGAGTCTTGGCCGAAACGGGAACACAGATAACGTCACCGCCCCATTCCTCGGGAACAAGACCGTGCTCGGTCAACTGCTGCTTGATGCGGTCGGGGTTGGCCTCGGGCTTATCCATCTTATTGATAGCAACGATGACCTGAACCTCGGCAACCTTGGCGTGGTTGATAGCCTCAATGGTCTGCGGCATAATACCGTCGTCAGCGGCAACAACAAGGATAGCAATATCGGTAGCCATTGCACCGCGCTGACGCATCGAGGTAAATGCGGCGTGTCCGGGGGTATCAAGGAATGTGATCTCGTTGCCCTCGTGGTTTACACGGTATGCACCGATGTGCTGGGTAATACCGCCTGCTTCACCCGATGCAACCTTAGCGTTACGGATGGCATCGAGCAACGAAGTCTTACCGTGGTCGACGTGACCCATAACAACAACGATGGGGCTACGCGGCTTCAAGGTCTCCTCGGTATCCTCGGAGATATCCATAATTCTTTCTTCAATGGTAACAACGACGGCGCGTTCGACCTTGCAACCCATTTCGGTGGCAACGATCTCGGCGGTATCGTAGTCGATGGTCTGATTAACGGCGGCCAACATACCGAGCTTCATCAATTCCTTAATGACCTCTGCGGCCGTCTTTTTCATAGCGGCGGCCAGTTCGCCGACTGTGATCTCCTCACCGATGGTGACGGTGATGGGGGTCTTTTTGATCTTCTCAAGCTGGAGTCTGCGAAGCTTATCGGCCTCGGTCTCTCTTTTGGCGCCCTGAGGACGGCGATAATCCTGTGACTTCTGCTTGATCTTCTGCTTGCGCTGAACGTCACCCCTCATCGAGTTAGCGGGAGCAATGTTCTCATAACGCTCGTTGTACTTATCAATATTGATATTGGAAGCACGGGTGTCGACCTTACGGATCTCAGCAGGTCCGCGGTTGGGTGCTTCGCCCTTCTTTTCCTTCTTGGGTCTGGGCGGAATGTTGACCGGTTCGCTCTGCTTCTTGGGTTCCTCAGCCTTCTTTTCAGGCTTCTGCTCAGTTCTTTTGGGTTCAGGTCTTTTAACCTCGGGCTTCTGATCGGCCTTTTTAGCGGCGGCCTCGGCTGCCTTTTTCTTGGCTTCCTCTGCCTTTTTGGCCTCTTCCTTTTTCTTTTCTTCATTGGCCTGCTGTGCAGCCTGAGCGGCCTTGAACTGCTCTAATATAGCCAACTGCTCGGCCAATTTTCTGTCCTTTTCAGCCTGACGTTCCTTCTCGCGCGCGGCACGGGCAGTTTCACCTGCGGCAAAAAACTCATCAAAGCTTTCAACCGCATGGGTTTGGGTTATATAGTCGATGATAAGGTCAAGCTCGGTATCCTCCAAAGAGGTCTGACTTTTCTTATCAACGCCCAATTTTTCTTTCAAAAGATTAATGATATCCTTCGAAGATACTTCAAAATCCTTGGATACTTCGTGTATCTTATATTTAACCAACATCTGTGAATTCCTCCTTAATCTCGTTTTCAGTCTGCGTTTTGAGTCAATTCTGA
Source organism: Clostridia bacterium (assembly GCA_017629275.1). Taxonomy (GTDB): domain Bacteria; phylum Bacillota; class Clostridia; order Oscillospirales; family Acutalibacteraceae; genus UMGS172. The sequence goes on along the minus strand of JAGBXM010000113.1, from coordinate 8,278 downwards.
CAAAACCTTCGCAAAGCCGTCGTCACACACGGCAACTATACCGGCTTTGGTCCCGATACTTTTAGTGACCTCGTCGATGGTGTACGGTATTCTTTCAACCTGACATTTTCCGCCGCTGAAATATCTTATTTCCTTTTCACTCTTTTCAGATATATCGGATGCGACGCAAACAAATTTTGCTTTGCGTTTAAGACAGGCTTCTTTTGAAGCGGCAAAGCCAACGCTCAGCTTCCCTGCCTTGCGCGCCAGACCTAAATACGAAAGAATCGAAGCTTTACTCATCGGCGGCCAACTCCTTAACTATCTGTTCGGAAACCTTTTCGGGAATAGCCATGGAAAACGCTCTCTCAAGACGTTTGGCCTTAACTGCCTTTTTATAACATTCCGTACTGTGACAAATATATGCACCGCGGCCGTTCAGTTTGCCCGAGCGGTCAAGCATCACGTTGCCTTCGGGTGTTTTAACAACACGTACAAGTTCTCTTTTCGGCTTCATTTCGCCGCAACCCGTACACTGTCTCATAGGCTGTTTCTTGGGTGTCATAGCGTCCTCCTTTTTGTCATTGACCAGAATTACGACTTACTGAATACTGTCGTCGCCCTCACCGTAAAATCCGCTTTCGGGATGAATGTCGATCTTCCAGCCGGTAAGACGGGCGGCAAGACGGACGTTCTGACCCTTATTGCCGATAGCCAACGACAACTGACTGTCGGGAACGGTAACACGGCATACCTTGGGGTCTTCACTTTCAACGGTAACCGACAAAACCTTTGCAGGTGACAAAGCCTCGGAAATGAAGGCTACGGGATCTTCTGAATACTTAACAATATCGATCTTCTCGCCGCCGAGCTCCTCAACAATGGCGTTTACACGGACGCCGCGCTGACCGATACAAGCACCGACTGCGTCGATGTCGGGGTTCTGAGACCAGACTGCCATCTTGGTTCTCGAGCCTGCCTGGCGGGAAACTGCTTTGATCTCAATGGTGCCGTCGTAGATTTCGGGAACTTCGGTTTCAAACAAACGCTTGACAAGACCGGGATGGGTTCTCGAGATCATTGCACGGGGACCTCTGTCCTCGTTTCTGACGTCAACGATAAATACCTTAATATGGTCGCCCTCGTGAAGAACCTCATCGGGGACCTGCTCGGTCTTGGGCAAAACTGCTTCGCCGCGGCCGATGGTGATGGTTGCATTGCCGGTCTTGGGATCGATACGCTGAACAACAGCGGTAACGAGTTCCTTATTGCGGCTCTGGAATTCCTCAAAGGTCTGTCCGCGCTCGGCCTCTTTAACGCCCTGACGGATAACGTGCTTGGCGTTCTGAGCGACGATTCTGCCGAACTTTCTGGTTTCAAGCGGAATGTCAACAAACTCACCGACCATGGCCGCCTTGTCGACCTTTAAAGCATCCTCTAAAAGGATCTGGGTGTATTCGTCCTCGATCTCATTTACAACCGTCTTACGGACGTAAACCTTAAAAACTTCGTTTTCGATATCCATTTCGCAGAAAACAACGTCTCTTGAGCCGTAGTCCTTCTTGGCGGCGGTGATGATAGCACTGCTGATCTTGTCGGCGAGATAGGATTCGGGAATACCGCTTTCCTCTGCCATCATTTTGAGTGCTTCAAAAATTTCCTTTGTAATGTCCTGTGCTGATTCTTTTGCTTTTGCCCTTGCCATTTTCCATTGTACCTCCAATATATTATTTTAAATTTCAAACTGATTAAAAGTTGACGTCGTCGAGTTTAACCCAGACAAGTTCCGATTTCAAAAAGGTCATATCCTCGCCGTCGCAGTTCACGGTGACGTCACCGTTAAACGATACTAATTTACCCGAAAACTCACGTTTGTTATCTCTCGGGCGGATGAGTTTCACCAGAACGTTAGCACCGATATATTTTTCAAAGTGCCATTTTTCGGTCAACTCGCGTTCAAGACCGGGTGAACAAACCTCAAGATAATAGCCAACGTTTATGGGGTCGGCCTCGTCGATGATCGGATCAATAAGACGGGAAACGTCGGTGCAGTCGTTAATATCAACGCCCTCGTCCTTATCAATATAGACCCTCAGATACCACGAAGTACCCTCTTTGACGAACTTGACGTCCCAAAGCTGTACCCCAAACCCGTTCACGGCATCTTCAATAAGTGCCTGAACCTTGGCCGCTGTCGGATTCTGTGCCAAAATATCCACTCCTTTAAACCTTAAGGTGACACGAGTAATCCGAATCTGTTTTTAAAAGGCGGATTTCCGCTCACCCATTGTTAAAATACTCGCCAATACATATAGTATTGGCTGCGTGTTTGCCTCGGTTGACCGAAAATCCGCTGCTTTTAAAAATCTTCGACCTCAAAGAGAGAAGATTTTTAGGCGATTTTTGTTTTTCTTTTCTTTGGTGGGCTATCGCCCACCAAAGAAAAAAGAGCAAAAAGCGCTTTGAATTACCGCTTTGAGGCAGGTTCGGACTATTCGTGTCACCTTATCCAAACAAAAACTAAAGAGCGGGTCGCCCCACTCTCCTTCGTTCAAATATCTTACCTTGTGACTATACCACAATACACCCCATTTGTCAAGAGTTTTCTTAACTTCACCGCTTCTGTTTTGTAATTTCCACTAAAACTCCTCTTAGGATTTATTGAAAACGGAGAACTTGTGAAAATCTTTTGAATTCTCTTGGCAGTCACGTGACCGTATGGTATAATTAAGACACAAAAACACATCAACGAAGTCGAGCCAAATGGCAGCCGTACTTCCCGGCACCGAGATTGAGGCGTCAAAACTTAAAAAAAGGGTTTTCAAGTCCTTAGAAAGCGGTATTTTTGCCGCAGGCGGTATAGCCTTATCGCAGGTTTCGGTTATAATGATTATCGAATGTCGAGAAATTGATTAAATTTCTCGACAAAGCCGATAAAATCGGCTTTGTGTTGCAAAAAAACATCTAAAAACGTTATTTTGCAACTTCGATATCATTGCAATGAATATGTTCAATTACCCTTGGTAATTGTTTGCGAATTCAAAGAATTCGCAGTCGAAATAAGGCTTTGCCTTATTTCGACATTAACATAGTCATTATGACCGGTGTTGAAGAGGCGGCCAATTATGAACAACGTCGCCCCTACGATTGCCTTCCCCAGCGGGGGAGGTGGCATTGCGTAGCAATGACGGATGAGGAGAACTCTGTCACAAAAGATTATAGATGACACAACAAATAAAGGGGGAGTGTTCTGAAGTGAAAACCGCATTAAAAAAAGGAATGCTTTATATCTTTTATTTGCTGTTTTCGATCTGGTTCGGCATGGCGGTTGAGATACTCCTTATATACCCTATTGAAATCATTTTCGAACCCGATGCCTTAACCGAAACCGTTTTGCGTTCCTGTCTTATGACCTTTGGCAGTATGATTGCTGTCACTCTTGTTTCGGCTATTGAGGGCCATCGCAACAAGCGTTTCGACTTCAAAACAATGTTATCTGGTGCAGCAGTAATGATATGTGTTCATCAAATATTATCGTTTTTATGGCCTGCTTTATACGTTATGGGCTGGGCTATAGAATGGGCAGACATCCCGTATGTTATCGAAACCGGTTACGGCTATGATCGGCGCGATCCACCCTTTGCGATGTTGCACATCATTACGCTTTGTCTTGATGTGGTTGCATTTTCTCCACTGCTGTGGCTGGGCGAAGTATTGGGCGTAAAGCACCACACAAAGTCACTTGAAAAAGCCAAAGGAGGCGCAAAATGAAGCTGACCGTTCTTACATATATTTGTCTTTCTCTTTTCTGTGTTATGTTGGCAATCGGTATTATTCTTGATTTCGCGTGGCTTTCCTTGTGTTCATTATTACCGCTCGTCATTGCCGTACTTACCGTTTTCCACAAGCGACATTTTAGGAGGTGACCGAAATGAAACTATACCTCAAAAAACTTCTTGTACTGTTAGGCACGTTTCTGATGTGGTTGAGCATTACCGTTGCGGTCTGCGTTGTTTTGGGACTTTCTAAGGAACCGACGGTTGACTATACGAAATACTCTGTATGCGTAGCGATCTGCGGTGTCATCACTGCCGTGTTGACGGGTGTTGTAAAGTTCGGTGATAACACCGCTAAACTCAACTACGTGACCGAAACCCAACTGCAAAGAAGAAGCTTTTGGCAGGAGCTTCTGAGCATTTTGAAATCAAAACCTTTTATTGCGGAAGTTATAGCCTTTGCGACGTGGTTGGTGCCATTGTTGGTCTACGTCTGCTTATTCCCCGAAAACGCGACACTCCCGTTATATAAGAAAATTTTAACGTCACTGTTTGTGATAACGGAGTTCACTTTGATTTTTGCATTGGTTGACCTCATTGTCACATTTACCGTCCGTAAAATTTGGATGAAAAAACATTGATTTCAGGAGTAAAGCTATGGAAGAAAGCTTATACTGCCCGTATTGCGGCACTGAGCGTAACAGTATGGATGACGCAAAATGTCCCGAATGCCACCGTATTTATCCCGACAAGGTCGAACGCATCGACGGTATGCCGATAAGCGACGTGACCGTCTTTGTGGAAAAAAATATCGAGCATTACATACCTGCTTTCAAAAAGAACGCAGGTAAAAAGCGGTTTATCGGTTGGAACTGGTCGGCCGCCCTGTTCCCCACCTATTGGCTTTTCTACCGTAAGATGTTCCGTATCGGTGCTCTGTTTCTCGTTGCCATCAACGTTATATCGTTGCTGTTGAGCATCATTCTGGCCTTCTGTTTTTCCCCTACCCATATAGCCAAGGCCGAAGCCAAGACCAACTACACCTATTGGGAGCAAAAGGTCAACGAATACCGTCGAAACGATCCTGCTCACGCCAATTATGAAAACCCCGAATATGCCGAGATTTCCGACAAAATGTGGGACGAAATGCACAAATACGAAGAAGCCGAAGCTAAGCTCCGCACGGTTGACCTTGTGCAAAGCATCGTTCTGTATTTAGGTTCGTTCTTAATTATGGGACTGTACGGCGACAGTATCTACTTTGACTACGTCAAAAGACACGTTTCAAGTCCGAGCAAGGGCGGTACGTCATTCTCCGAAATGATGGGCGCCATAATTATCAGCAACATAATCACCTTTTTGGTCGGGTTGCTTTTACCCATGCTTGTTGCCGTATGGATACTCGTATAACAAAATTTCAGACCGTCCGAGAAAATTCTCGGACGGTCTTTTTATATCTTAAACAACATATTATTCTTTCGGTAGTCCGACGGAGTGAGTCCTACTTTGGCCTTGAACAATCGGCAGAAGTGATAAAGACTTGAAATTCCGCATTGCTCGGATATTTCGGTGATGGTCAACGTTCCGTTTTCAAGCAACTGTCTCGCCTTCTGAATACGCATATCTATAATATATTGCTTAGGGCTTACACCGTAATGCTCGTGGAACAGTTTTCTCAAATAAACCTCACTTATTCCTAATTTTTGAGCCAAAAATTCATTGGTAATTTCATTGTCCGAAATGTTCTTTTCAAGGTAACTGACCACAGGATAAAGCGGCGTTTCGGTGTGAGACAGTGACCTTTTCAACATATCCAGCATCGAATAAAACAAACTGAAGATTTTAAGCGATTTATGGTCATACAAAAAATAATCCGACAGCTTTTCATAGTTATTTATATAAATTTCAGGACTATCCAACGGCACTGTTATAAAGGAATCGCACTTAAAATTCTCGGCCTTGAAATTGATAACCGGAAACTGGCCTTCCTTTTGACACCGAAGCGTATACTCAGCACCTTGAGGCAGTATAACGGCACAGTTTTTGTCCAATGTAAAATTCTGACCATTTGAAACATACGTAACCTGTCCGCTAAGACAAAAGGACACGCCGTAGGTCGGTCTCGCGTCGACGTGATTGGTTATACCCTTCGGCAAGAATACTGTTGCAGGTTTTTCAACCTCGGTTATGACGATATTTTCAAATAAATTCATTTACATCACCGTTTCGATTTTACACTTTTATTCAAAAAAAATCAATATTTTCTTTAAAAAAGTATCAAAAATGTCAAACTTATGATATTTTACCCATTGTGACCCGAAACTTTAATAAGTATAATGAAAGCAGTAAATTCTCAAGGAGGAATTCGTAATGGATTTTAGTGGAAAGGTCGCAATATCAACCGGTGCCGCTTCGGGAATGGGACTGCTTTTTGCCCAGAATTTTGCAGAGCTTGGCGGTAACGTTGCAATGTGCGACGTAAACGAACAGGTTTTGAACGAAAAGGTGGCCGAGATCAATGCGAAAGGCAAAGGCAAGGCACTCGGTATAGTCTGCGACGTGCGTGACTATGCGCAGGTCTGTGCCGCACGTGACAAAACGGTTGAAAATTTCGGCAGAATTGATATTATGCTGAACTTTGCAGGCGGTTCGTCAACAAGAATCAACAATGTGGATACCTCGGTTTACCCCGAATTCCCCGACGTTCCGATTGATATTTTTGATTGGGGTATCGACGTCAACCTTAAAGGTCCTTTCTATTTTGACCACGCAGTATTAAAGCAGATGAGAGAGCAAAAAAGCGGTCTTATTATCAACGTCGGTTCCATCGTCGGTGCCGAAGGTTGCGAGATGGACCTCGACTACGCCACCTCTAAAGCAGGATTGATGTACGGTCTCACCAAATCTATCGCGCAGTACGGTGCAAGACACGGCATCCGTTGTGTATGCGTCTCCCCCGGTCCCATCCTCACCCGCGCCGCAATGGCCAAACTAAGAACCCTTGCCGGACGTGCAGGTGACCCACAGGAGGTAATCGACCTCTGTCTGTTTTTGGCCTCCGACCAAGGTCAGTTCATCAACGGTGAAAACATTATGATCGACGGCGGTCGCAACGCTATGTGCAGGAGATTCTGATGAATAAAAGTTTTGTAAATTGCAAAAAGCCGTTAAACACGGTAATGCTTTTAATAGAAAACCCCGAAGACGCTCTCGGCACCATAAGAAATGCCAACTGCCAAGGTGCCGACGCTTACGGTTGGCAGGTCGAGTTTTTAAAACGTGAGTATCAGAACCCCGATACCTACAAAAAACTGTTCAGTGAAATGAACGGACGTCCCTGCTACGTTACCAACTACCGTTTTGCTCAGAACACGGGTAAAACCGACGAGGAATTAGCGGCGGGTCTTATCACATTGGCTGAAAGCGGTGCAACCCTCTGTGACGTTATGGGAGATGCCTTCTGCCGTCACCCCGAGGAGTTGACCGATAATGCCGATGCCATCAAGAAGCAGATGGAGCTTATCGACGAGCTTCACTCAAAAGGTGCCGAGGTCATTATGTCATCCCATATCCGCAAATTTACATCAGCCGAGTATGTACTTGCAATGGCACGTGAACAAAAGCGCCGAGGCGCTGATATAATCAAGCTTGTAACGGGTGCCGACGATATGCAACAGCAGATCGAAAACCTTCGTATCACCGACCTTCTCAAAAGAGAACTCGGCGCACCGTTTTTGTTCCTGTCGGTCGGAAAATGTTCTTTACACCGCCGACTCGGAACAACACTCGGTTGCTGTATGAGTCTTTGTGTTTACCAACACGACAGGCTTTCGGCATCGGTGCAACCGCTTTTAAGCACTATGAAAACCATCAGTAACGATATTGATTTTTGACTAAAATAAGCGCAAAGCCATTCGGGAATCCCCGAATGGCTTTTCTTATTTTGTTTTAACGGCGCAAAAAACCGCCCGTGACGGTCTCGTCACGGGCGGAAAACTAACCTTTAAGGTTTTTTAATTATTTACCGTAGAGCTCCTGGAGCTTCTCGAGGTGTGCACGAGCGGCCTTCGCATTCTCAGCAGCCTTCTCGAACAACTCTTCAGCACGTTCGGGGAACGAACGGGTAAGAGAAGAATAACGAGCCTCATTGAGGATGAACTCCTTGTAGTCGCCGGTAGCGGGCTTGGAGTCGATGGTGAAGGGATTCTTGCCTTCTGCCTTCAAAGCGGGGTTGAAGCGGAACATATTCCAGTAACCGCACTCAACAGCCTTCTTCATCTCGTTCTGGCAGTTGACCATACCACCCTTAATAGAGTGCATCTCACAGGGAGAGTAAGCGATGATGATAGAGGGACCCTTATAAGCTTCTGCTTCCTTGATAGCCTTCAATGTCTGGTTAGGATCGGCACCCATAGCGATCTGTGCTACGTATACATATCCGTAAGACATTGCGATCTCGGAGAGCGACTTCTTGGAGATAGCCTTACCTGCAGCAGCAAACTGTGCAACCTGACCAATCTGAG
>JAGBXM010000112.1 GCA_017629275.1 Clostridia bacterium | reverse complement strand
GGGAAACGATAAGCTATATCAGAACCTATCTTCGATTTTGGTTCCTTTGATGGCTCTTTTATACGTTATATCAATGTTTATTATACTGCTTCAAAATTCAAATTACCTATCTTTAACCATTACCTTAATATTCAAATCGGCCTTTGGATTTAAAGAAATAGGCGGAGGCTTTAGCGGAGCAGTAATTTCATTAGCCATAAAGCAAGGAGTGATGAAAGGATTATTCACGCATGAGGCAGGAATGGGAAGTTCACCAATAGCACATTGCTCGTCGGATAACAAAGATCCTTTAAGGCAAGGGTGTTGGGGCATTATAGAAGTTTTTATTGACACAGTTGTGGTTTGTATGCTGACAGCTTTGGCAGTTATCTCATCACCTTTATATTTATCCGATACTTTTACTGATCCGTTTCAATTGATATGCGGTATTTATAAATCTGCTTTCGGAAGTTTTGGGCTTAAATCATTAAGTATATCGGTTGTATGCTTTGCATTTGCATCAATAATCGGTTGGTCATATTACGGAATTAAATCGTTAGATTTTTTGACAGAAAAATCATTCTGTAAAAAAATCTATATATCTGTATTTATATTTTGTATACCGTTATCGTGTTTTTTAGATGAATCCTTTGTATGGTTTATGACCGATTTGTTTAATTCGATGATGTTGTTACCCAATATAACTACTATGTTTATTTTTAGAAAAAGTTTAGTTATCAAAACAGCAACTTGAGTTATTAAAGTAATAGTTGTATAATGAATATAAGAAGGTGAAACAAATGACTTGCAGACAATGCCCACGTAATTGCGGGGTTGACAGAAAAACAAATTCGGGTTTTTGCAAAATGCCCGAAGAGCCGAAGGTTGCCCGTGCAGGCTTGCACTATTGGGAAGAACCCTGCATAAGCGGAACTAAAGGGTCCGGTACAATATTTTTCAGCGGTTGCTCGTTAAAATGTGTATTTTGTCAGAACGGTGAAATTTCGCACAATATGTTCGGAAAACATATCAGTATAGAACGCCTGGCTGAAATATTTAAAGAGCTTGAAATTATAGGTGCACATAATATTAATCTTGTCAACCCGACACATTATGTTCACGCAATTAAAGAAGCCATCAATATTTATAAGCCAAATATTCCGATAGTTTATAATTCAGGTGGATATGATACGGTTGATTCTATTATGTCAGCATCTCAATTTGTTGATATATTCTTGATGGATATGAAATATTACTCTCAAGAACGTGCAGAAAAGTATTCTAAAGCGGTTGATTATCCTGTAATTTCACAAAATGCAATATTAAAATGTGCTGAAATCATTAAAAATAATACATTTGATGATAACGGTATTATGAAAAGAGGTTTGATTATTCGTCATTTAATCTTACCGCAAGGAACAAACGATGCAATCAACGTTGTTGATTGGGTAAATAAAAACGTCCCCTGGGCGGTTTTAAGCCTTATGGGGCAGTATACACCGTTTGGTGATTTGACCGATTTTAAAGAAATTAACCGAAAAATCACTCGCCGTGAGTATGATAAAGTGTTATCGTTTGCCGAAGATACTGATATTGAAATGATTTATACACAAGATTTGAACAGTTCGGGCAAACAGTTTATACCGCCTTTTGATTTGAGCGGAGTATAATTTAATTAAATGGCATAAACAAAAATCCTGTTACATAAAATTTATCAAAGCAAAGATAAATTCGGAGGAATGTTTATGACAAGTTCTAAGATTTACAGTGATATTGCGGCGAGGACCGGGGGAGATATCTATATTGGTGTTGTAGGCCCGGTAAGAACAGGGAAATCAACCTTCATCAAGAAGTTTATGGACACGTTGGTTATTCCCAATATAGACGGAGATTATCAAAAAGAACGTGCAACCGATGAGCTTCCGCAATCCTCGGGCGGCAGAACAATAATGACTACCGAGCCGAAATTCGTTCCCGAAAAGGGAGTTACTGTTACTCTGCAGGATAACGCTTCGATGAACGTGCGTCTGATCGATTGTGTCGGTTATATTGTCCCGAGTTCATTAGGTTATATTGAAGACGATAATCCAAGAATGGTAATGACCCCTTGGTTCAAAGACCCTGTGCCGTTTAATATGGCGGCCGAATACGGCACAAAAAAGGTAATATGCGAACATTCAACAATAGGACTTGTTATTACAACTGACGGAAGCATAAGTGATATTCCAAGAGAAGAGTATGCTGAGGCCGAAGAAAGAGTAATAAAAGAACTTAAAGACATCGACAAACCTTTTGTTGTTCTTCTTAACAGTATGTATCCCTCGTCAGAAGAAACAGGTCGAATTGCCGAGGAAATTGCCGAAAAATACGGCGTTGCCGTTAAACCTATCAACTGTCTTGAACTTAACGTGGATGATATAAACGACATATTAAATGAGTTGTTATACGAATTTCCCGTAAAGGAAATCAAGGTCGATATACCGATGTGGATTACAGCATTAGACCGTGACCACTGGCTACAAAAACAGTTGTATTCCACGATTTTAGACGCTTCAAAAGATATCGGCAAAGTATCGGATATCGAATCCTTTTTAAACAAATTAAAGTGTTGTGACAAAATAATCGGATGTTCTGTTGACAGTGTGGAATTGGGGACGGGGAGCGCTACTGTTAAAGCCGATATTGCCCGTGATCTTTTCTATGCAATTCTCAAAGAGTCAACGGGGGTCGAAATAAATAATGAACAACAGTTGATGCGCGAGATAGTTGAATTTTCTAATATCAAAAAGAAATATTACCGAATTAAAAATGCTTTGGATGAGGTTGAGGCGACAGGGTACGGAATAGTAATGCCTGAAATCGACGAGCTTTCTCTCGAAGAACCCGAGATCGTCAAGCAGGGAGGACGTTACGGTGTAAGACTGCGTGCATCGGCGCCGTCAATACATATGATGAAGGCCAATATCACGACTGAGGTAAGTCCAATAGTCGGTTCAGAAAAGCAATCCGAAGACCTTGTTATGTATCTGCTTAATGAGTTTGAGGAAGAACCGACCAAAATATGGGAATCAAATATTTTCGGAAAATCTTTGCATGAGCTTGTAAATGAGGGCTTGCATACAAAACTTGCCCGTATGCCATCTGATGCCAGAATGCGTTTACAGGAGACCTTGGAGCGTGTGATAAATGAGGGCTGTTCGGGTTTGATTTGTATTATTCTGTAAAAATGTTTCTACCACATATAAAAATATGTGGTAGATTTTTTTTAAAAATTTTATAAATAAGAATAATTCCTATTGACAAATAGAAAATTGTATGTTATATTATACTCACAGAAGAAATTCGAGTATTAATTGGAGGGAGCGTATGGAACAAAGAGCCAAACATTTTAAAAAACGTGACGCTATTTTAAACTGTGTTAAATGCACAAAGGTTCATCCGTCGGCTGATTGGGTCTTTGCTCAATTAAAACCCGATATTCAAAATCTTTCCTTGGGAACTGTTTACAGGAATTTAGCTCTGTTCAAAGAGCAAGGTTTGATAATAAGCCTTGGAACGGTTAAGGGAATAGAAAGATTTGACGGAAACGTAGAGCCGCACGTTCACTTTATATGTAATGATTGTGGTTCTGTTTTAGATCTCGAATCGGTCGAGATACCAACAAGTCTTGCCGAATCAATAGCGCAAGATAACGATTTATGTGTTAATAACTGCACTTTGACCTTTAACGGTCTTTGCAGTAAATGTAAAAATTTATAATAAAACAATTTTTGGAGGAATTTATAATGAAAAAGTTTGTATGTCCTGTTTGTGGTTATGTTCATGAGGCAGAGGTTATGCCCGAAGGTTTTGCTTGCCCCGTATGTAAGGTTCCCGGTTCCAAGTTCAAGGTAATGGAAGAGGGTAAGCTTGCAGCAGAGCACGAGTACGGCATCTACGCTAAGACCGTTAAGAACAACCCCGACATTTCTGATGAAGATAAGGCATTTATCTTTGAGCAGTTGATGGCTAACTTCAACGGCGAGTGTGCTGAGGTTGGTATGTATCTCTGCATGGCTCGTATTGCTCACCGTGAAGGCTATCCCGAAATCGGTCTTTATTGGGAAAAGGCTGCTTATGAAGAGGCAGAGCACGCTGCAAAGTTTGCCGAGCTCCTCGGTGCTGATCTCGAGCCCAACATGAAGGCTACCACCAAAGACAACCTCGCATGGCGTGTAGATTGTGAATTCGGCGCAACCCAGGGTAAATTTGATTTGGCATCTGTTGCCAAGAAAAACGGACTTGATGCAATCCATGATACTGTCCATGAGATGGCCCGCGATGAGGCTCGACACGGCAAAGCATTAAAAGGTCTTTTGGAGAGATATTTCAAATAATATTCAATTGAAAATTTTTAAAAGATGTGCTATCATAACGGTGGCACATCTTTTGTTTATATTTTTCCTTTTAGAAAAAAGATGAAACCTACACCATAGGTTTTTTACTGTTTTTATATAATTTGTTTTTAAACGTTTGCTTCTCAATGAAATCAGATGACAAAAAACAAGAAAGCATTACAGATAATAAAAATAAAGATGTAAACCAAAAATGAAACCCTGTGCTTTTTGGAGTATATTAATTTCAATTTAAATTCGAGGAGAAGTTATGTCATCATTTATTTTCGCAATTAAAGCGGTTTTACCTATAATACTTATGGTTGCACTTGGTTATTTAATAAAACGAATCGGTTTAGTAAAGCAAGAACACGCAAAGGTTTTAAACAAGCTTGTATTCCGTTTGTTCTTGCCTGTGATGTTGTTTTTGAATGTATATAATATAGAGACAATAGCAGGCGTGGGTTATGGTTATATCGGTTATGCCGTAATCGCGGCAATTGTGATTTTTTTTATTTGTATACCGATAGTTATTGCGATAACCAAACAAAACGAACGCAGGGGAGCGATATTACAGTCGACATTCCGTTCAAACTATGCACTTATAGGAATTCCGTTGGCAGAGTCGTTATTCGGTCTTGAAGGAGCCGCCGTTGCAACACTTCTTTCGGCAGCGATAATTCCCGTTTTTAATCTTCTTGCGGTTATCAGTTTGTCAATATTCAGAAAAGATTCGCAAAAAATAAGCGTTAAAAAAATCATTGTTGACGTAGTTAAAAATCCGTTAATTATTAGTATATTTGCCGGTGTTTTTGCGTTAGTTATCAGAATGTTGTTTATTAAATACAGTATCTCTTTCAGACTCTCCGATATTGAACCCGTATTTAAGGTCCTTGAATATTTGTCATCTGTAGCAACTCCGTTAGCGTTGCTTGTTTTAGGCATTCAGTTTGAATTCTCAGCCATTTCGGTTATGAAAAAAGAAATAATCATTGGTGTATTGATAAGAACTGTTGTTGTTCCCGTTTTGGGTTTAGGAATTGCTTATTTTTTATTTAAAGATATATTCAACGGTGCTCATTTTGCAACCTTTGTTGCAGTTTTTGCAACTCCTGTTGCTGTTTCAAGTGTACCAATGGTGCAGGAAATGGACGGAGACGTGGCGTTGGCAGGTCAACTTGTGATTTGGACAACGTTAGTTTCAGCATTTACGGTCTTTATTGCATCGTTTTTATTAAAATCTGCAGGTATTTTTTAAACTGAAAGCACTCTGTTCGGCGAACAGAGTGCTTTTTTCGAATTTAATGATATTTAGGCAGATAGTTGCCGTGGGCTTCAATAAGATCGTCAACCATTTTCTTGATGGTGTCAATATCAAGCTCGGAGCCGGTATGAGGGTCAAGCATCGCTGCTTGATAGATGTGTTCTTTTTTGCGGGTAACTGCCGCTTCAAACAAGGAAAATCTGTAATTTCAAAAAAATTGCGTTTGTTTGAAAATTTTTGTTGACAAAATTGGCTTTTATGATATAATGATTAAGCGCTCAATTTTGACGTGGGCCTTTAGCTCAGTTGGTTAGAGCAACCGGCTCATAACCGGTAGGTCCCGGGTTCGAACCCCTGAAGGCCCACCATTTCTTTTGAAGATTGTCAAATTTGAGTTAAATTTATTTAAGTAGGGGCATAGCTCAGTTGGTAGAGCAGCGGTCTCCAAAACCGCGTGCCGAGGGTTCGAATCCTTCTACCCCTGCCATTAACAAAAGGCATACCTGAAGGTATGCCTTTTGTTAATAGTTGTGGGCTTCAAACGTTTGAAATTTTTTCGTCGAAGCAGTCGCAAACACGCGTTAGTGTTTGCGATCTGTGAAGTCTCGAGCACACGAAATTTATCGGGTACCACTCGCAGTGGTCGATAAATTCGTGAGCGCAGAGTATCCTTCTACCCCTGCCAGAAAAAAATCCCTTTCGTGATTTGTCAAATATTGCTTTGCAATAACTGCTTTAATGGGAGAAATTTATGAAAGAAATAAACATATTAGGTGCCAACCGTTTTGAGACACATTCAAAAATCCGTGTCGGTTGCCGCGCTGTTGTTATTGATAACGGTAAATTATTGGTTACTTATGAAAAAGTCGGAGACAGTTGGATTTTGCCCGGCGGCGGTCTTAAAGATAATGAAACACTTGAAGAATGCTGTGCGCGAGAGATTGAGGAAGAAACAGGTTATTTAGTGAAACCAACAAACAAATTTCTTGTTATTAATGAATTCTATGAAGAATATAAGTATGTAAGCCATTACTTTGTTTGCGAGGTCGTCGGAAAAAGTCAAATGAAGCTTACAAATCCGGAGCAATTGCGTTGTTTAAAATCACAGTGGATAGACATTGAACAATTTATAAAGATCGTATCAGAACACCAGAAATATGCTGATGTAAGCGAGGAAAAAAGAGGATCTTATATGCGCGAATACACCGCAATCAAGTATTATACTGATAATTCTAAGATTCAATAGTAAATAATCAATCGATTTTAACTATTGCGTTGCAATGCTATGTATGATAAAATCATTGTAAAAAAACATTAGAGGAGATTTTATGGGAAGATATGCTATATACGGTGCCGGTTCTTTAGGAACAGTACTCGGTGCTTACATAACCAAAAACGGC
>JAGBXM010000111.1 GCA_017629275.1 Clostridia bacterium | reverse complement strand
TCCTGTTCTTTAACTACGGTAACGTCAAGACCGTCAAGCATCCTGCGTACGGGAATATTTCCTGAACCATGAAGGGGCGTGTAAACTATTTTAACGTCAGACTTACCTTCGTAAAGTGACTGCTTTTTGACAGCCTTTAAGAATTCGGACAAAACGTCATCACCGATAATTTTGATGTTTTCTGATTCTTCACAGAAAGGAATAGTAGAGAAATCGGTGATTTTGTTAATATATTCAAGAGCAGCATTGGCTTCTTCGGTATTCAACTGGCAACCTGTTTCATCGTATACTTTATAACCGTTATACTCCTTTGGGTTGTGTGATGCGGTTATCATAACACCTGCGATACAACCGAGATGCCTTACCGTAAAAGAAAGAACGGGAACAGGTGCAACGAATTCATAAAGATATGCCGTAAAACCCAACGATGCAAAAATTCCTGCGGTGATCTTTGCAAAATACTGTGAATTATTTCTCGTGTCGTATGCGATTGCAATCTTGAGGTTGTCGCTTCCTTTGGATTTGACGTACTGAGCAAAACCGTAGGTTGCACGGCCGACAGTGTACTTGTTCATACGGTTGGAGCCTGCACCCATAATGCCTCTGAGACCCGCGGTGCCGAATTCAAGGTCCTTATAGAAACGGTCGGAAATTTCAGCTTCGTCGGTTATGACTTCAAGCTCTGCCTTGGTTTCATGGTCGAAGTTGAGCCATTGCCGATATTTATCTTTGTATGTCATTTGAAAACTCCTTTTCAGTTTAATTTAACTTACTTGATTATATAATTTTTGCTTTATCTTGTCAAGAGAACCTATAATTACAATGTTGTGAAAATATAGTTGATTTTAAATTTATTTTATTGTAAAATTTAAAAAGAGGTGGTAATAATGAAAGTGACTTGGATAACTCAGGCAGGTCTTGTGTTTGAGGTTAACGGTAAAAAAATCGTAGTTGACCCTTATCTTTCGGATAGTTGTTCAAAGGTTAATCCTAAATCAAAAAGGCGCATCCCTGTTGATAACAAGTATTTATTACAGGAATATGATGTTGCGGTTTTTACTCATAATCATATGGATCACACCGATCCCGAAACCTATCCCGTGATTCTCGGTAAGGATAATCCCGTTCTTGTTCTTGCACCTTATTCGGCTTGGAATGAGGTCAGAAAACTTGGCGGTAACAACAATTACGTTATGTTTAACGCCGGTACAACTTGGACGTTTGAAGGTATCACTTTCACTGCTGTTAAAGCGGAACATAGTGACCGCGATGCAATAGGTGTTGCTATTTGCGACGGGGACAAGATATATTATGTTACGGGTGATACACTTTATAACCGTGACGTTGTTGAGGATGCACCGATGGGTGCAGATTACGTATTTATTCCTATGAATGGTGTCGGAAATAATATGAATATGATCGATGCCGCTTATTTTGCAGAAGATATTTGTGCTAAACACACCATTCCGTTACATGTTGGACTTTTTGACGATTTGAAGCCTGATGATTTTGATGGCGAAAGCAAATTCGTTATGGAAGTTTATAAAGAATATGAATTTTAAGTATGAGTTCCCGTTTTTATTTTAATTCAAGCGGGAACTCTTTTCTTGAATATCCTATATTTGTGTTGTATAATGGCTGTAGAACGTGGAAACGTTTTACGTTTTCACAAAAGCCGATATAACGGCATTATAATCAAATGTGAGGGGTGATGAGTGATTTTTGAAGATATAAATTATTTTAATTTCAGTAGCGAAGAGGGCCCTTTTGGAGTGCGTCTGTCGGGCATTTCTTACTGTGATGGAAGTTATTTTATCAGGCGTTCCAAGAGTGCGTATTCGGTTATAGAATACGTTGAAGAGGGAAGAGGCACCGTTATTATTGACGGTAAAGAATATACAGCCTCGAAAGGCGACGTATATATTTTGCCGGCAGGCAGTAATCACGAATATTATTCTTCTGCCGATGATCCGTGGGTTAAAAAGTTTTTTAATATAAAAGGCTCGTTGTTTCTTGATCTGTTAAGGGATTATTCGCTTGATAATGTCGTTGTTATCAAGAATTGTGACGTAAAAGAAAAATTCGACGAAATATATGAAATGTGTTGTAAAAAAGATGAGTATTCGGACGGATTTTATGATCGCATAGCGGTTAAAATGCACGAACTTCTGATTGAGATAAAACGCAGGGTATTGGCGAGCGGACGACGCGATGAGCTTTTGGTTATTAAACAGTACATTGATAATAATCACGACAGAATCGTAAGTAATAGTGAATTATCAGCCTTGATTTTCCGTTCAAACGACTATCTGATCAAATCTTTCCGTCACCGCTTTGGTAAAACACCTTATGAGTATCAGGTGGACCAAAAAATAATCTCGGCTAAGAGACTGTTGCAGTACACTGTATTGTCAGTTGGTGAAATTGCGCGCCGCTTAGGGTATGCCGATCAACATTATTTTTCTAATTTATTTAAACAAAAATGTGGGATATCGCCTTTGCAGTATAGAAAAAGAAAAAATTAACCCCATTATTCTTAAAAATATAGGTATTTTTTGTATTTCTTTTATTATATCTTTTATATTAACGGTATATTATATCTTGATGAAAGGGAGTATGTAAATGTTCCATTTGGCTATTGACATCGGCGCTTCCAGTGGCCGTCATATTTTGGGTTGGCTTGAAGACGGTGTTATGAAGTATGAAGAAGTTTACCGCTTCTATAACGGCCTTGACGATATAGACGGAACACTTTGTTGGAACACCAAGCGACTGTTTAAAGAAATTGTTGAAGGAATGAAAAAATGTGCTGAAATCGGTAAAATCCCGACTACCATGGCTATTGACACCTGGGGTGTAGATTTCGTTTTGTTGGATAGCGACGGCAAAATCATTGGAAACTCTGTTGGCTATCGTGATTCCAGAACCGAAGGATATGTTGAAAAGACATTTGAAGTAATGTCAAAACGTAAACTTTATGATATTACCGGTCTTGGCACCAATACGTTCAATACTCTTTTTCAGTTGGTTTCTTTAAAGGATAACTATCCCGAACAATTGGAAAATGCAGTTGATTTTTTGATAATTCCCGACTATTTTGTGTTCTTGCTTACGGGTAATAAGTTTAATGAGTATACCAACGCTTCCACTACTGAACTCATCGACGTTAAAACAAATTCTTGGTCACAAGAGATTCTTGATACTTTCGGTATTAAGAAAAGTATTTTTAAACCTCTTTCGATGCCGGGAACCAAAGCAGGTAGACTTTTACCCGAAATCAGTGCAGAGATAGGGTATGACCTTGACGTTGTATTGGCAGCTTCTCATGATACCGCTTCGGCAGTTATGGCTGTTCCGTCTAATGATGATAACGTTATGTATATCAGTTCGGGCACCTGGTCGTTGATGGGAATCGAGTCACTTACTCCGCAGTTGGCCGATATTTGTATGGAACATAGTTTTACCAATGAGGGTGGCTACGATTTTCGGTACAGAGTATTAAAGAATATTATGGGTCTTTGGATGATTCAGAATGTTAAAAAAGAACTTGATGATAAATACTCTTTTGCTGAACTCTGTGATATGGCGGCCGAGAATGGTGATTTCCCGAGTATTGTTGATGCGGTTGATAACCGTTTTCTTGCTCCTAAGAATATGACCGAGGAAATCAAAGCCTGCTGTCGCGATACAAATCAAAAAGTTCCTGAAACGGTAGGTCAGTTAACTGCGGTTATTTATAATAGTCTTGCTAAGTGTTATACCGATTGTGCTGACGAGATAGAGCAGTTTACCGGTAAAAAGTATTCCGCCATCAATATAATCGGCGGCGGAAGTAATGCCGATTATCTTAATCGTATTACGGCAAAAACGTCAGGCAGAACAGTTCTTGCAGGACCTGCTGAGGCAACGGCTATCGGAAACCTACTTGCTCAGATGTTAAGCGTTGGTACATTTAAATGC
Source organism: Clostridia bacterium (assembly GCA_017629275.1). Taxonomy (GTDB): domain Bacteria; phylum Bacillota; class Clostridia; order Oscillospirales; family Acutalibacteraceae; genus UMGS172. The sequence goes on along the minus strand of JAGBXM010000111.1, from coordinate 14,027 downwards.
TTGACCGAAGCCAGAGACTGCGTTATAAAATCTTTTGATATTAAAATATATAATTAAAGGAGACATAAATATGAAAACTCTTGAAGGTTACAAGTATGCAAAAGCAAAATATGCCGAAATCGGTGTTGATACCGATGCTGTTATTGAGAAATTAAAGAATATTAAAATCTCTATGCAGTGTTGGCAGGGCGATGATGTTAACGGCTTCCTTTTTAAGGATATTGCTCTTTCGGGCGGTATTCAGACTACCGGTAACTATCCCGGTCGCGCAAACACTCCCGACGAGCTCCGTGCTGATATTGATAAAGCTTTTTCACTTATTGCAGGTAAACATAAATTGAGCCTCCACGCTATTTATGCAGATACCGATGAAAAGGTTGATCTTGATGAACTTGAGCCCAAGCATTTTCAGAAGTGGGTTGATTGGGCAAAGGAAAACGGTTATGGTCTTGACTTTAATCCCACTTGCTTCTCGCATCCTATGGCCGATAGTGGTTTTACCATTTCGAGCGCTGATGAAAACATAAGAAACTTCTGGATTAAGCATTGCATTGCTTCACGTAAGATTGCAGAATATTTCGGTAAAGAACTTGGCCAGACCTGCTGCACCAACTTCTGGTTCCCTGACGGTTACAAGGATATTCCTGTTGACAGAGAGGCTCCCCGTCGCCGTATGATGACGGCTTTGGACGAGGTTTTTAAAGAGCCTATTGACGAGAAGTATAACCTTGACGGTATTGAAAGTAAGGTTTTCGGTATCGGTGCAGAAAGCTATACCGTTGGTTCAAATGAATTCTGTGTTGCCTATGCAACTTCCAGAAACAAGATGTGCACTCTTGATGCAGGTCATTATCATCCTACCGAGGTTATTTCGGACAAGATTCCCACCGTTCTTCTTTTTACAAACGATTTGTTGCTTCACGTCAGTCGTCCTGTCCGTTGGGACTCTGACCACGTTATTGTTCTCGATGATGAGCTTTGCGCAATTGCACAGTCTATCATTCGTAACGGACTTTTAGAGCGTACTCACATTGGTCTTGATTTCTTTGATGCAAGTATTAACCGCGTAGCTGCTTGGGTTATCGGTATGAGAAATATGCAGAAGGCACTTCTTAAAGCTCTTCTTGAGCCTACTGCAGAGCTTCAAAGAATTGAACTTGAAGGTGACTATACATCAAGACTTGCGTTAACCGAGGAATATAAGTCGTATCCCTTTGGTGCGGTTTGGGATTACTTCTGTGAAGTTAATGGCGTTCCTGTTGGTGAGGAATGGCTTAAAGAAGTAAAAACTTATGAGTCTGAAGTTCATGCTAAAAGATAAAATATAAATATATAAAAACAAATCCTGAAGTCTTGACTTCAGGATTTGTTTTTGTTATTAACATCTGACTCGCTGATCATACGTGCGATATAATTGGCTTTCGTACCGTCGGGTAACTCACGGAATTTTTCAATCAAGATGATCTCACTGCGTTCTAAATCATCCGATTCGGGGATTGAATGAGTACTGTATACAATAGGTTGACCAAGCTTGATCCCGTTAGGATTTTGTATGGTATAGTTTGTATATTCGGTGGAAAGCGGTTTTAATGAAAGTATGATATCGCTCGAAATTTTGTAAAACTCGCACAGACTTTTAATTACCCACAGCGGTGGGTTAGTGGTGCGTTCGTACTGTGCATAAGTGTCACGCTTAACGCCTATTTGTTCGGAAAGCGCCTCTTGGCTGAGATTATTCTGATTTCTTAATTCGATAAGTATATCAGCGATATTGCTTCTGGACTGTTTTTCTGACATAAAACACCTCAGTGATAAAAAATCGTTTATTTTCACTTGACTTGAAGATAAAAAGTTGTTATAATCATCAAGTCGGGCTGGAGTGGCTCAGTTGGTAGAGCAGCTGATTCGTAATCAGCAGGTCGTGGGTTCGAGTCCCATCTTCAGCTCCAAAATCTCTGCAATATATTGCAGGGATTTTTTTGTTTATAATTTCATATTCGTTAAGCCTTCGGTAGCCCGTATAAGAACCTTTACCGGATCGCTGAGAAAGTTATCTTTTACAGCGTTAGCGGCAGCTTCGTCGGGAACCAGAAGCCTGACCGAGGCTAATTCATGGTCGCTTTCCATAACTGTGCAAGTAACGTAAATTCCATATTCTGATTTTTCTTGCAAAAACTTGTTGGCACGTTCGTTGCGTTTTTTGTTAAGTATGGAGTTGCAGATTTCCATAGCATCTTCGCGAACGGAAAAAGGAAGACTGTTTCCTAATGATGTGGCGATGTGCGCACAATCTCCGGTTCCTGTGTAGTACTTTAAACCGTCTTCTTCGATTGAACCTAAAATGGTGTTACCTTCTTCGAGGTCCGAAATTGCAAAAGCAGTCTCAAAGTAGTTGGCGATGCCGTTAAAGTGCAACTGCTCTTTAACCGTTTCAAGAGGAAGCGAGGATTTCGAATTGTGAAGCAGGTAACAGATCAGCACCCTTATTTCGGTGCGGCTTTGAAGTCCGCCGGGATTTACACCCGCGGTCATAGCATCTGTAAACATATATATCATCTCACAGTGATTAAATTCTCTTTAGATTATACACCAATATTTTGCGATTAACAAGTATTTGTGTGTTGAATTCTGATTTTTTTTATTATATAATGTGTTATAGTAGATAAGAAGGTGACCGAAAATGAGAAAAAAAGCTTTATTTGATGAGATAAACAAGGTTGTTGAAAAGAATAACATTTTGTTTGAAAAGTGTTCCGCTCTCCAAAAAGAACTTGAAGCAAAAGAATGTGAGCTTATTGAATTAAAAGATAAATTTAAGCAACTGGAAACAGAAAATGCCGAGCTATTGGTCAAATTGGAAGAAACGGCAAATATTTCAGTGGTTGCGGAAGAATATGATACGTTGGTTGAAACTATTAATAATGATGCTTTGCTTGAAGATGATGGTACGGACGCTTCGTCAGATTATGTTGAAGACGGTAATAGTGACAAAGATGGCGATTCGGATGTTAAAATGCCCGATAATCACTCCGATGTGTCGGACGTTGAAGATAATAACAGAAAGTTGAACAGCAAATACATTGCCAACGGTGCTTTGGATATAGCTTCTGAGGCTATCGGCCGAGTTGTTTTGAAATGCGCCTCCGTTTGTAATGAGTTTACGGCAAACGGTAATCACAACGCCAAAGATCTGGTCAATCTTGCGCTTGGAAGAACCGAAGTATTTAAATCTGAGGTACTGGCACTTGTTTCGGATGATATCAGTATTGAAATGCTCACGGCACAGATAAATGCAAAAGAAATTGCCTCAATGGAATATTTTGAAATACTTATAAATCAACTTTGATAAAAGAAATGTTTGTTATATTTTTAACAAACATTTCTTTTTGTTTTTAAAAATAACGCAAAAATTGGTTTAATTTTTAACAAACCACTTGACAAAGTCCGACATAATATATAATATATATACTATAACTTAGTTCCAAAGTTTCGGAGCTTATTGGAGGTAACACATTATGTATAACATTAAAACTTACAACAAAATTTCTGCAATTGGTCTTGATGAGTTTGACAAGACTGCTTATACCTGCGGAGATGAAGTTGCCGATCCTGTCGGTGCTATCGTTCGTTCAGCGGCTTTGCACGATGTAGAGTTCCCTGATACTTTACTTGCTATTGCACGTGCAGGTGCCGGTACAAACAACATTCCCGTTGACCGTTGTGCTGAAGAGGGTATTGTCGTTTTCAACACTCCCGGTGCTAACGCTAATGCTGTTAAAGAACTTGTTATCGCAGGTCTTCTTATTTGCTCTCGCCGCGTTATTCCTGCTATCAAGTGGGCAGAGACTCTTAAGGGCAACGGCGACGAAGTCGGTAAGATGGTTGAAAAGGGAAAAGGCGCTTTTGTCGGTCCTGAAATTAAAGGCAAGAGCATTGGTGTTATCGGACTTGGTGCAATTGGTGTTCTTGTTGCCAATGCGGCTAATGCACTCGGCATGAAGGTTTACGGCTACGACCCTTATCTTTCGGTCGATGCTGCTTGGAACCTTACTCACAACGCTATTCATGCTATTGAGCTTAATGAGATTTATGAGAAGTGCGACTATATCACTTTGCACGTTCCGCTTACTCCTGATACTAAAGGTCTTATCAATAAAGATACTATTGCAAAGTGCAAGGATGGAGTTCGCATTTTGAACTTTGCACGTGGTGATTTGGTCAATTCGGCTGATTTGCTCAATGCTCTTGATGATGGTAAGGTTGCCGCATACGTTACCGATTTCCCGTCTGATGACGTTATTGGTGCCGACGGTGTTATTGCCATTCCTCACCTTGGCGCTTCTACTCCTGAGTCTGAGGATAACTGCGCTATGATGGCTGCAGCAGAGCTTATTGATTATATTGAAAACGGTAATATTGTTAACTCGGTCAATATGCCTAACATTTCTATGCCGAAATCCGGTGACGAGCGTATCTGTGTAATTCATAAGAACGTTCCTTCGGTTATCAACAAGATTACCGGTATTGTTTCTGGCGCTAATATTAACATCAACAATATGCTTAATAAATCCAAGAAAGACTTTGCTTATACCATGCTTGATCTTGAAGAAAAAGATCTTGCGAAGGTTGATGCTATCGCCAACGCTATAGGAGATATGGATGAAGTGATCCGTGTCAGAGTGATTCGCTGATGGATGATTACAGCAGAAGACAGGCTGAGCAAAAGCGTCAAGAGCGCATTAAGAGAGCCAGACTCAGAGGCAGGATAATTATTGTTGAAACGTTACTGATTATTGTATTGATAATTGCTTTAGTAGTTGTAAGTATTAATTTTGTTGCACTGAAAAAGCAGGTTGCCAATACAAATAACAGCAGTAATGTTGGTAGCACCGACAATTTAATATCCTCGTCGTCAACAGTTTCAAATTCGCCTCAAAGCAGCCAGGAGCTTTCGAGTGAAGATGCCCAGAAAGAAGCCATGAAGGCCGAACTTGATAAATGGTATATGCTTTTGGTCAATCCCGATAAAAGTGTTACTAATGATTTTATTAACAATGTTGAGTTGGGTGAGATCAGCGGTAAGTATACCAGCGGAGCTCAATCAAGTAAATATCTTGATGCAAGAATTGTCGAGACGTTTAATAAAATGTGTAAAGCTGCCGCCGATGACGGTGTTACTCTTATTTCGGTTTCTTCTTACAGAACGTATTCTTATCAGCAAACGCTTTATAAAAACCGTGTTCAGCGTTGCATAAATGAAGGTCTTTCTGAGGAAGAAGCCAAGAAAAAAGCGGCTACCATCGTGGCTTTCCCGGGGACCAGTGAGCATCACCTTGGTTTAGCGGTTGATATCAACTCGGTCGAAGAATCGTTCGAGAATACCAAGGCTTTCAGATGGTTGAGCGAGCATGCAGAGGAGTATGGTTTTATACTCCGATATCCCAAGGACAAGCAGAGCATTACTAAGATCATTTATGAGCCGTGGCATTACAGATATGTCGGTGTAGAGCACGCTAAAGCAATAAATGACCTTGGTATGTGTATGGAAGAATACGTCGAATATCTGAAATCGGGCGGCGTAAAAAAATAATTGAAATATTTTAAAATTATAGTTGACAAACGTATTTGCTTGTGCTATAATCCACTAGACAACAAAGTTGGGCATTATCCGCTCACACCTCCAAGTTTTGTCTTAAGAGGTCAATAGGTTCAAGACTTTATTGTTTTGTTATCTTTTGTGCGCGGATATATTTATATGTCCGCGCTTATGTTTTAGTTTCGGAGGTGTTTTACCATCAGTAAGCAGGAACACGTAATCAATGAAGAAATCAGAGAAAAGGAAGTTCGCGTTGTCGATTCCGACGGTTCTCAGTTGGGCCTTATGTCATCGAAAGACGCATTAGCCAAGGCAACGGAAAAGGATCTCGATCTTGTTCTTATTGCCCCCAATGCAAAGCCGCCCGTATGTAAGATTATGGACTACGGCAAATTTTGCTTTGAACAGGCCAAACGTGAGAAAGAAGCAAAGAAAAAACAGAAGATCGTTGAAATCAAAGAGATCCGTTTGGGACTTTCGATTGATGTTCACGATTTTGAGACTAAGGGAAATCAAGCCAAGAAATTCCTCAACGGTGGAGATAAGGTAAAGGTTTCCATTCGCTTCAGAGGTCGCGAACTCGGACATCCTGAAATCGGAACTGAGGTTATGTCAAGGTTTGCTGAGTATTGCTCGGATGCAGCAGTTGTAGAAAAGCCCGCCAAAATGGAAGGCCGCAATATGCTGATGTTCTTGAGCCCCAAGCCGGCTAAGTAATTGTTAATCAATTCTCAAGGAGGAATAATCAATGCCTAAGATGAAAACACACAGTGGTGCAAAAAAGCGTTTTAAGCTTACCAAGCTTGGAAAGGTAAAGCGCGCCCACGCCTACAAGTCACACATTCTTAACAAGAAGACCACCAAGCGTAAGAGAAATCTTCGCGCAGCTGCAGTTGTTGACGTAACAAACGTAGCAAAGGTCAAGAAGATGCTTCCTTATAAATAAGGATAACCGCTAACTTTACAAAAAACGGAGGTTGCTGAAATGGCACGTATTAAAGGCGCTATTATGACGCGCAAAAGAAGAAAGAAAGTATTAAAGCTTGCCAAGGGTTACTTTGGTGCAAAATCCAAGCTGTTTAAGACCGCCAAAGAAGCGGTTATGAAGTCTGGTAACTACGCTTACATTGGTCGTCGTCTTAAGAAGAGAGATTTCCGCCGTCTTTGGATCACCAGAATTTCTGCTGCTGCAAAGATGAACGGTATGAACTATTCTACCTTCATGAACGGTCTTAAGAAGGCCGGTATCGAACTCAACCGTAAGATGCTCGCAGAGCTCGCAGTTGAGGATGCCGCAGCTTTCACTGCTCTTACTGAGAAGGCTAAGGCTGCTCTTAAGTAATTTAAATTTATTACATTCAAAAGCCTGTCACAAAAGTGGCAGGCTTTTTGATATAAAATTGCTATTTTTTTAATCATTTGTTGACTGTAGTTTTGTTTTGTGTTATCACTAAATATAGCTTCAAGCTATATTCTTTGAGGTGATCTTTATGAAAAGAATACTGTCGATAGTAGTTGTTATTGTGCTTACTTTGTTCCTTTTTGTCGGTTGTGGTGATGTGAAGGATACAACATCCACCGATACAAATTCGCAAGTTGGCGATGAGTTTTCAGTTTCGATTGAAGATGTGACATTTGTCGATGCAAATGGAGAATCAAAATACCGTATTATCCGTTCGGAAAATGCCGCAAGTGAGATAACTGACTGCACAGTCTATCTTTTTAAGCAGATAAAATTAAAACTTGGTATTTCCGTTAAAAATTTATCCGACATTGAGGATGGAACTGATGATTATGAGATACTTGTTGGTGATACCAACCGTCCTGAATCTAAAAAGGCTTTGGATTACCTTAAAACCAAGACCGAAGGACGATATGATGATTATATCATCTGTAGTGTCGGTAAAAAGATCGTAATCAACGGTTTTAACTCAGCTTCAATAAATAAGGCTTGCAAATATTTTATTGAAAATATCTTTAAAACTGACGGCGTTAAAGGAGGGATCGAGTATCTTTATGCTACAAAAGGTGATTTTGAGACCATTACCATAAATGGTGTTAACATTTCTGAGTTTGTATTCGTTAAGCCTCAATACAATACTTCTTATCTAACTCAGTCTGAGCTTGATGAATTACAGGAAACATTGTATAAAACCACGGGTTATAAGCTTTCGATTGAGCGCGATAATGATATTAATAGTGAATATGAGATTATAATTGGTAATTCAAAACGGGATAATGTTGAAACAGTATTTGACAGTGACAAATTTAAGATTCTAGTTAACGGTAAAAAGGTGTACCTAAATGGTGGCAGCCCACACGCAACAGCAATGGCTGTATCTGAGTTTGGCAAAATTTTAACGGGTGATTTGACGGATAGATCTGTAGTTGGTTCGTATAATCACTCAATAAATGCTTATGATCTCGCTACTACGCTTTATTATGTTTGGGGAGATGATTTTAGCAGAGCTGAACTTGATACTGAAAAATGGGTTCAAAGGGATGAAAACACAAAAAGTCAAGGCTTGAACGGAAAGATAAGCGTTCGTTCTTCAAACCCTCAAGATGTTTTTATCTCTGACGGCAAGTTTTATATCTGTGCACGTGAGGATGAGGATTATTACTACGGCGGATTGATAACTACAATGAATAAAATGTGCTTCAGATATGGATATGCCGAATGTAGCGCTGTTGTGCCTCACGGCGAAGGCTTTTGGGTGGCTTTTTGGGGGACAAATGCAGGATTAATGTCTGACAGAAGTGACCCTCTTATACCACCTCTTTATACACCCGAGTTTGATATTATGGAGATGTTCGGTAATTCAACATATTATGCCGCAAACCTGCACGCTAACCCTACCGAATATGGTAAAAGCAGTGGTCTTTCTCACTATTCGCTCGATGTTCCTGAGTATATTAATGCTAAGAAATATTTTTGTCCAGACGGTAATACGCTGAATTCAGATTTTCACACTTACGGAGTTTTATGGTCTGATGATAATATAGGATTTACTTGTGACGGCGTAATGTATTTTAATTATGATTTATCTGAGAACAAATATAACGAAGATTGCTTCAAGCGTCATATCAACCTTGTTTTCAGCATGGCAACAGGTTTTTTTAATGCCCCGGGAAGTAGCATTACGAGTAACAAAAATGAATGGAAAGACAGTAATAAACTGATAGGGGATTATATTAATCTTTATCAGTATAACGACGGAAAATGCAGTCTTATACTCGGTTCAACGGTTAATCGTTAACGCTGTTATTTTAAACATTAACGTGAAAGGAATTATTTTAATGAATAGGATTCCGTACCCTTGCATTAACGGTGAATTTGTAACTGTATACCGCCCTAAAGGTGATATATATAAGGGGGATGATAGTTTTTATTTTAAAAAAGGAAACTATTATTTCAACTGGACGGTTAATGATTTCAGTATATTGAATGATAAAAGTAAATGGCATCTTGTCGGCATTACACATCCGACGCCTCCTGATTTTATAGATGAATTCACTTTAACAAGAGCCTTGCATGATGCTGAAAATATGATGTTTCATGCTACTGCAAGCGGTGAAACAATGGCTGATATACTTTATGACAGCGCTTTTGCGGATTGCGAAAAAATTTTATATCCGTATGATCGAATTGGTGAAATCAAGGAGTGTCATGCACCACATATTTTACCCGACAAAAAAGGCGGATATAATATTTTTTACGGTCCTCAGTATATGCGAATGGCCAGTACTTCTAATTTTCTAAACTTCAGCCTTAGTACGCTTTTCAAAGAGCACCCTTCTGCTCGTGACCCTTTTGTCTTTGAGGATGACGATGGCACGTATTATTTTGTTTATGCTGTTGAAAACCGTATTGACTATCGAACAACCGAGGATTTCATAAACTTTTCCTTGCCGAGTACCTTGCAAGTCAATCCGTGGAATGACGGGAACGGTAACTGTGCAGCTTCGGAATCTCCTTTTTTATTTAAGCGAAAAGGCTTTTATTATTTGATGTGGACGATATGGGATAGAAGGGCGGGAAGCTACGATCACCGTTGCTTTTTATTCGGTGCACGTACCTTACAGGAACTCAGCACAACGGCACCGCTTACCGTTTTACCTGCTCATGCAGGTGAATTTTATTCTGACAGTAGCGGAGATTATCTTTTATCGGCATTTTATCCTGAAAACGGTATCAATGTTGCTCCGCTAATATGGAAAAATGATTTTTGATATTATTTGATGCAGTATTTTAAACGTTAAATACAAGTATTTAATATTTGTTTTTCAGTAAATATAAGACTTACAGTGTTTGCTGTGAGTCTTATATTATTGCTTATTGACAGTAAACATTAGAAATGGTAAAATATAAGAAATTAAATTTGGAGGTTTTTATGAAAAAATTTATTTCGTTAATTCTTATATTTGTTCTTGCACTCGGACTTGTTGCCGGTTGCGGCGGCAAAGGAGGAGATAAGAACGATGGCACGGCTAACGGTGATGTCATTGTTGGTGTTTCTAAGAATGATGTGGCGTTCCTTGATGCAAATGGCGAAGCTATCTATGACTTTGTTCGTCCCGATGCAGAAGAATTGGAAGAAGGAAAATGTGGCAGTTACTTATTCAAACAGTGCAAAACAATTCTCGGTAATGCGGGAAAGAATCTTGTTGATAAAGACGTGGTATATGATGTTAACGCTTATGAGATTTTGCTTGGCGCAACCAACCGTCCCGAATCGGCACAGGCTTTGCAGTATCTTGAAGCCAAGACAGGCGGAAGATACAAAGATTACATCATTTGTACCATCGGCAATAAAATTGTTATCAATGCATATAACAAGGATGTTCTTTACGAAGCTTGTGAGTATTTTGTTAAGAATTACGTAAAGAAAGACGGCGTCAAAGGCGGAATTGAGTATTTGTATGCAACTCCCGGTGAGTGGCAGGATTTTACTGTTAACGGTACCACCATTGGCAAATTTACAATAGTAAGACCTCATTTTAATTCGTCTTATCTTACCCAGCTTGAAATGGAAAAATTGGTTGATGACGTATATCAGAAGACCGGTTATCTGCTTGAAATCGTAGACGATAAGTACGTTGAAGAGGGGACCTATGAAATTGTTGTAGGTAATACAAACCGTAAAGACGTTAATAAAATTTCGGGATACGAGACCTATGATATTACGGTTAAAGGAACTAAGGTCTATTTGAACGGAGGTAGTGCACATGCTACTTCTATGGCAGTCTCAGAATTCCTTAAGATATTGAACAAGGGTAAAACTACCGACGCAAGTTCTGTTCAGAATGCAGACTATAATACTGCGCTTCAAGGATATGACCTTGCAAAAACTTACTCTCCCGTATATTTTGACAACTTTGATGCTGACACGATCGACACAACAAAATGGCGTCTTATGTCGGGTTCCGAATTCCGTAAAGACGGTCAGAACGGTAAGCTTTCGGGTATGACCGATGATCCTGACTACGTATTCCAGCAGGACGGTAATTTCTATATTTACGGTCACGAGGAGCCGGATATCTACCTTGGCGGAACCATTACCAACAATCATACTATGCGCTTTAAGTACGGTTACGTTGAACATAGTGTCATTTGTCCCGACGGTGACGGCTTCTGGTCATTACTTTGGTTTGATAACCGCGGTGATGAAGACAACGTACTCTTTGGTGCTGAGATTGACCTTAACGAGTGTTTTGGTAACGGTACTGCGACACAGGCTAACTGTCACAAATGGCCAACTAAATACGGTACAAGTCTTGGCTATGAACACGTTTCACTTGATGGCGCCACCTATGGCGCAGCCAAGAAGTATTATCATCCCGATGGCGGTAACTGGGCTGACGGATATCATACTTTCGGTTTCCTTTGGGATGCTACCCAGATGACCTTTACTGCTGACGGTAAAATTTGGTTCTCTTATGACATTACTCAGACCCCCGAAGACGTTGATGCTTTTGTTAATGCTTATCTTTATATGAAACTGTCCTTCTCGGTTGGCCGTTACAATAATAGTCTGCTCGTTAATAATCTTACAGAATATGAATGGCAGAACACAAGCAAGTTGGTTTGTGACTGGATTTATCTGTATCAGTTAAATGACGGTGTTCAGGATCTTAAACTTTTAAAATAAATTTCACTTTAAAGCGCCGATGAATTTCATCGGCGCTTTTTGTCACCTGGGGTTTCTTTTATTAAAAATAATCAATAATTATTGACAATATATCGTAACTTTGTTAAAATTATTCCAAACTGATTTGGAGGTTTAAACAATGAGAAGAGTTGTTTCTTTACTTTTAATTATTGCATTGTCATCTGTTATGTTTGTTGGATGCTCAGGTAAAAAGCAAGAAAATAACGGCGAAGTAAGTGCAGATGGTGGTGTTGTCATTTCTAAAGTTGATATCAATTTTCTTGATGCTGACGGTGCTGCTATTTATAATGTTGTTCGCCCTGAGGCTAACGAGTTTGATGAAATAAAACTTGCAAGTCTCGTTTTCAAGCAGGCAAAAAGCAAAATCGGTGTTGCCGGTAAAACCGTTATTGATTCTGCCGACGGAACCGGTGCTTACGAGATTCTTATCGGTGCTACTAACCGTCCTGAGTCGCAACAGGCTATGGATTATCTGAAGAGTAAAAGCGGCGGCAGATATGACGATTTTATTATCTGCACTATTGGAAAGAAGATAGTTATTAACGCAAACAATGCAAAAACACTCGAGATTGCCTGTAACTATTTCATTGAGAATTTTCTTAAACCCGAGGGTGTCAAGGGCGGTATTGAATATGTTTGTGCCGCTCAAGGCAATTTTGTCGATATCACCATTAACGGTAAAAATATTTCGGAATTTTGCTTTGTAAGACCTCATTTTAATTATTCGTATCTTGCTCAGGTCGAGGTAACGAAGCTTGTACAGACGGTTTATGAGAAGACCGGGTATATGCTAAAGGTCGTGCACGATGAATATGTTGCGGAAGGTGAAAATGAGATCGTTGTCGGCAACACTAACCGTAAGGGTGTAAAGTCGTTAACCGATTACGATCAGTACGATATTTCTGTTAGTGGAAGTAAGGTATATTTGAACGGTGGCAGTGCTCACGCAACCGCTATGGCCGTTTATGAATTTGCAAAAGTTATTACCGCAGGTTCTATTACCGACTCGACTTCCATTACGGGAAGTTATGAGACGGCCTTTAAAAATTATGACGCGGCTACAACTTATTATCCTGTTTATTATGATAACTTTGATGGAGACACTATAGATACAACGAAGTGGCGTTTAATGTCAGGCACTGAGTTTGGCCGTGATGGTCAAAACGGTAAATATTCCGGTATGACTGACGATCCCAATTATGTTTTCCAAAGTGATGGAAAATTCTATATTTACGGCCATGAGAATGATAAAGGCTATTGGGGAGGTACTCTGACAAACAGTACCACTATGGCTTTCCAATATGGTTTTGTTGAGCATAGTGTAATTTGCCCCGACGGTGATGGCTTCTGGTCGTTACTTTGGTTTTCAAGTACAGGTGACGGTACCAACCAGTATTATTCTGCTGAAATTGACCTTAACGAATGTTTTGGTAACGGTCGCGCAACTCAGGCTAATTGTCACAAATGGCCAACTTCTCTAGGCAAGAGCTTAGGTCTTGAACACGAGTCATTAGACGGTAAGCAATATGGTGCTGCCAAGAAGTATTACTGTCCCGATGAAAAGACCTGGGCTGATGATTATCATACATTTGGCTTCCTTTGGGATGAGACTCAGATGACCTTTACCGCTGACGGCGATATTTGGTTTGCTTATGATATTACGACTAAAGAATATGATATTGATGCTTTTGTTAATACTTATCTTTATATGAAATTATCCTTCTCGGTCGGTCGTTTAAATAATAGTTTACTTGTTGAAAATCTTACCGATGAGGAATGGCAGAATTCCAGTGTGCTTATCTGCGATTGGCTGTATCTGTATCAGTTAGACAACGGAAAACAAACTTTAAAACTTAAATAATACTATTAAATTAAAGGGTTGTTGCTTGATTCAAAACGTTGCAACCCTTTTGTTATATTCTCATATTTTTGAGGAAATTGTGTTAACAAAAATTATTCTTCAAGGTAAAATCTAAATGTATCATAATGGAGGTATTAGTATGAAAAAATTATTATGTTTTGTTCTTGTTCTGGCACTTTCAGTTTGTATGATTGCCGGTTGCGGCAAAGGCAAGGACAAGGGTGACACAAGCAGTGTTGTTCAGAGTACTGTCGGCCTTTCCAAAGCCGATGTTGTTTATCTTGATGCTAATGGAGATACTTTGTATAAGATCGTTCGTCCTGAGGAGCCTCAGATGGATGAAGCTAACACTGCATCTCTTGTTTTCAAGCAGTTTAAAGATAGAGTGGGCGCTGCC
>JAGBXM010000110.1 GCA_017629275.1 Clostridia bacterium | reverse complement strand
ACGATGCAAAGCACCGACTTGTTGCCTAACTTTTCTTTGAGTCCGTTCAAGACCTTACCTGCGTAGTCCTTGACTATCCAGTCGGCCTTGAAGCCGCACACTCTGAAAAGGAAGTTGTTGAGCATATCGGCACCCGAAAAGGTGTCGGCGCTTTCGGGATGGAACTGCATTGCATAAAGGCGGTGGCGCGAGTTTTCCATTGCGGCAATGGGGCAACGCTCCGACTTGGCGCTTATTCTGAAGCCGAGCGGAATGCGGACTATCTTACTGTCACCCTCAATATTACCCATAATGTGGGGAGCAACACCGAAAAACAAAGGACTTGTGTTGTCGAGCGACAGCGCAAGTGTGCCGTTGTCATCCGCGGTCTCACACTTGCCGCCCAAGGCGGCTGTCATAACGTCGGCACCCGTGCCTACACCTAAAACAGGAATACCTAATTCAAAAAGTGCTTTGTCGACGTCTTGGTCACCTAAAGCACAGTTGCCTGTGATGATAATTCCCTTATATCCTGCCGTTTTGATTTCGTCGGATGAAAGACCGAACGGCTTTATCTCGCAAAAAACTGCCGCCTCGCGGACGATCTCGGCCGTTTTTTCGGCACAATGGCCGCCGCAATCAAGAATTAAAAGCTTTTCCATATCCGTTTCCTTTCGAATGCTTCTGAAGTGTTTGGGTTTATTATATTATAAAAACCAATGTTTGTCAAACCGAAGAAGGTGTTGTGTGCATTAAAAACGGCAAATATTGGCCGAGGCGCGGGTTTAAATAAATATGGACAAAACGACAAAGGTGTTGTATAATGAAAATCGAAAAAGGTCGATTAAAGGCTTTTTTGTTGGGAATTATAAAATGTTTGGATGTATTATTCTTTAAAGTGGGGTTTTATAAATGGTTCAGTTTATAGTGTTGTTTTTACCTGCCGTTATTTCGGTGCTGATTTTTGAGGCTGTTTCGGGCAAAAGGCTCGGTCTTAAAAATTGGGTCTACTCTTACAGCGCCTTTGCGTTGTTGGTAAACCTTATTGTGTTTTTATTCAAAAAGTTTATTTTAAGCACCTCCAACGAATTACTTGCCGTCGGCGGTGATATGACCCCCGAGGTAGCCATCCGTTACCTCGTTATGGCACTTGTCGCGGCGGTTTTAACGGCGCTTGTCGGCGGTCTTTTGTCGCGCAAGATCGAGTTTGCCGTCGAGGATGCAAAAAAACAAAACGATAAGAAAAGTGATATTTGCGATGAAAAAGAATAAGAATGAAAAAACTGCCGAGAAAAAAGGCAGAGTCGTTTTAAACCGCAAGGTCAACGTTGTAACGGTGCTTTTGTCGGTGCTGATGCTTTTTTGCTTCGGTCTTTTCTTTGCGGCAAGATGGTATTTTCTGACCTACGGCGACATCGGCTTTGAGTCGATAATGTTTACCATGCTGTCGGGACTTAACGGTGTTCAATCGGGACTTATATCCGATTACATAGTAAAGGGACTGATACCGACGGTGCTGTGCTGGGCGGTCTGCTCCTTCTTTATTTTCTTTGAAAGTGACAAAAAAATCGTTTTAAAGCTTTTTAAGAAAATAAAGCTTCGCATTTATCCGTTCAACCGCATAGTTCAATGCATTCTGGTCGTGGTACTGTCGGTAGCATTGGCGGTCGGTGGTGCCCACAGTGTCAGCCTGTTTGAATATATCGAATATCAGCGCAACCCCTCTAAAATTTATGAGGAAAAGTATATCGACCCGATGTCGGTACAGGTTTTCTTCCCCGAAGAAAAACGGAATCTTATCTATATTTTTGTTGAATCGCTTGAAACGACCTTTTTGTCGACCGAGCACGGCGGTGCTTCCGATAAGGAGCTGATGCCTGAGCTTTATAATATGGCTTTGCAAAACGTCAATTTCTCGACCAACGACAAGGTTGGCGGCGCTTATGCCGTCAACGGCACCACCTGGACGGCAGGTGCACTTGTTTCGCATACGGCGGGTATTCCGCTAAAAACTCCGTTCGGTATGGCCGACAACACCTACGGCGCCGATTCCTTTTTGCCGGGTGCCAATTCCATTATGGATATTTTGAAGGCCAACGGATATTATCAGACTTTGATGTTCGGCTCGGATGCCACCTTTGCCAACCGTGACGTTTATTATAAGACCCACGGCGTTGACAAGGTTTACGATTACTTTACAGCTAAATCCGACGGCATTATTGCCGAGGACTATTACGCCTGGTGGGGTATGGAGGATAAGTACCTTTTCGAGTATGCTAAGAAAGAACTGCCCAAACTTGCCGTGATGGATCAGCCGTTTGCCTTTAATATGCTGACGGTCGATACCCACCACATCGGCGGTTATATCTGTGAATACTGCAAGAACGATTATTCGGAGCAGTATGAAAACGTTATTTCCTGCCAGAGCCGTCAGGTCTATGAGTTTGTTGAGTGGATAAAAACGCAGGATTTTTATGAAAATACGACCATAGTGGTTACGGGCGACCATCCGACCATGGATTCGGGATATATTACCCGAAATATTAAAATTCCTTATGATCGCACGGTGTACGATTGCTTTATAAACTCGGCGGTCACTACCGAAAACATCAAAAACCGTGCGTTCACACCGATGGATATGATGCCGACCACCCTTGCTGCACTGGGTTGCAGTATCGACGGTGAGCGTCTGGGACTCGGTACCAATCTGTTTTCGACCACCCCGACCTTGGCGGAGGAAATGGGTATTCACGAATTCAGAATCGAGATGTCCAAGGCATCGGATTATTATACCAAACAGTTTATTTACGGAATCAGATAGCAAATCAAAAAGGAGGCTCGGCTTGTGGAAAATACGGTAAATTTTGAGGATATCGGTTTTGCCGATGCGGTGTTCAGCAATATTTCGTCTACAAGTCAGAGCTGGGCCCATACACCGAAATATTACGGCTACCTTGAGCGTCCCCGCCCCGATAACGGACTTGTGCTTATTGCTTCGGATATGACGGCGCTTTTTGAAACGGCCGACGGTCAGGTGTTCGAGGCGCACCGCGGTGACGTGGTGTTTGCCCCGATGGGGACTTTGTATAAGGTCGATTTTTATAACGTGCCCAAGACCTTGGCGGTGCATTCCTATACCGTCAATTTTGAAATGCACGATCGCGAGGGCAACGAACTTGTCGAAAAGGGAGGTCTGAGGATTATTACTCATGACCGCCGTTTTGAGTTTTTGCCGCTTTTGGCCGAGTTGTCATTGGCCTGTAACGATATTCGGAACAATCAGCTCAGGATAATGTCGAAATTCTGCGCTTTTTTGGATGCCGTTATCTTAAGCACCGATGTAAGGGCGGAAAATTACTATCCCATCCGTCGCGGAGTTGAAGTCTTAAGTGTTGAATGGCAACAAAACGAGCTGATTTCCCGTTATGCCGACCTTTGCGATATCAGCGAAAGTTATTTTCATATGCTGTTCAAAAAATGGTCGGGAATGAGCCCCGTTGAGTATCGGAACCGATTGAGGGTCACCCACGCCAAGACGATGCTGCAGAACAGTTCAATGAGCATCGGTGAGGTTGCCAATGCCGTAGGTTTTGAGGATCAGTTTTACTTCAGCCGCGTGTTCAGAAGCGTTACGGGAGTGTCTCCGCAGAAGTACCGCAAGGCAAATTGATAAAGATATTTGAAAAATTTTAAAAAAAGTCTTGACAAATCGGTATATTGGGTATTATAATGTCATACGCGTCACATATACGTGACGGAATTTCAATACGTGGCGGTATAGCTCAGTTGGCTAGAGCACTCGGTTCATACCCGATTTGTCGTTGGTTCAAATCCGACTACCGCTACCATTCGGCCCGTTGGTCAAGCGGTTAAGACACCGCCCTTTCACGGCGGTAACATGGGTTCGATTCCCGTACGGGTCACCAGAAAAAAGGACTTCACGAAAGTGAAGTCCTTTTTTCAACTAAGTGCGCCTGTCGGCGCGTGAAGCGATGCTGACGCATCGTGAAGTTGCTGCGCAGTTAAGCTTGCTTCGCAAGTGTTGTGGCGCACTTAACTTCACTTTGTGCGTAGCACAAAACTTCACAGCGGTATTGCCGCTGCTTCACTTGGGCGAAGCCTAAACTTCACTAATATTTGCTGTTTGGCGAGTTTTGTAGTATAATTTATACGAAACGGAGGTGTTATTATGTCAGAAAGTAAATTGAGAACGCAATCAATGGATTTTGCAGTGTCCATTATTAACCTTGTCAAAAACCTGAAAGAAAAACGAGAATCCATTATCTCCAATCAAATCGGCAGAAGTGGCACATCCATCGGTGCAAATATCCGTGAAGCACAATATGCTCACGGCAAAGCAGACTTCATTGCAAAATTGCAGATTGCTCTCAAAGAAGCAAACGAAACCGGATATTGGTTGGAATTATTGTTTAAGACAAATTACATATCCGAAGAAGAATATAAAGTTCTTGACTCTGCTTGCACGAGTATTCGTGTTATGCTCATATCCTCCATTAACACCGCAAAGGAGAATACGAAATGATAACCGACAAATCCTGTGGTGCTATTGTTTATACAAAAGAGAGTGGCAACATCGAATATGTTATTATCCGTTCCAAGGAAGGTATTTACGGATTTCCAAAAGGACGTATGGAAGAAAACGAGAGTGAAACAGAGACGGCATTGCGCGAAGTGGCAGAAGAGGTCGGATTGACCGTCGCACTCATTTCGGAATTTAGGTTAGAGGATACACATACCTTTAGCCGCAACGGTGAAACAAGACTAAAGCATATAGTATACTTTTTGGGAGAGTATTCCGCACAAACACCTACTGCACAGGAAACCGAATTAAACGGTGTATATCTGATGAATTATGAAACGGCTATGTCTACATTTCAGTTCGAAAACTCCAAAAGGTTGCTGACAGATGCACATAATTTTTTAATGCAATTGTAGCCTTATGCACCTTTTCGCTTTTCTTACCTACACTTACGCGCTGTAATACTGCTTTTTTCAACTAAGTGCGTCTGTCGGCGCGTGAAGTTTGCCTTCGGCAAATTGTTTTTTTATAAATACATTCTTACACCACACCAAAGTCCCTGAAATGGGATTTTGCGTGTGGTATTTTTGTTATGGAAGGTCAAAATGCGATGGGGAATTTTTAAAAAATAAATTTTCTGTAAATTGCAAAAAAAGTATGTCATTTATTGTAAGTATATGCTATAATAATATAGAATATAGAATGGCAGATAGTGTGGTAACGTCATTTATGCGTTTTTAAGAAAGTGAGGCGATGAGCCGATGAAAAAATTAACAGCGTTAATTATCAGCATTCTCTTGGTTTTGTTGGTCGGTTGTTCGCCGATCGGTGAGGTTTCCGAAAGCATCTTCCCGCCCAAGCCGTCGGGTGAGCTTTACGATATCCAGAAAACGCTTGAGGCTTCGGTCGGTCACGGTGTAAACCTTGTTTATCCGTCGGCGGGTCAGTACCGCTCGGCCATTATCACCAAAGATATTGATTTTGACGGTGAGTTTGAGGTCTTTTCGTTTTACAGTACCGAGACCGACGATAAAACCACCGTTATGCACGTCAACTACATTCGCAGAGTAGACGGCGAGTGGGTGTCGGTCACCGATCTTCAGGTCGACTGTTCGGGTGTTGAGTCGGTCGAGTTTGTCAAACTCGATAACGGCCCGTCGGTCAAAATGGTGGTATGTTGGGACCGATATTCGTCCTTGAACCGCCAATTGTCGGTTTACAGTATCGACTCGGGCGCCCTGGTCGAAACGGCCAAGGCGGGTTACTCGGTTTATTCAACCTGTGATTTTGATTCGGACGGCATTTTTGAGATAGTTGCCGTTTCTCTCGATACCGAAGCCAAGAATGCATCGGCCACGCTTTTATCGTTGCATTCGGGCGGTTTTACGGGATTGAGCGGATGCGGACTTGACGGTTCGGTCACTTCGTACTATAAACCTGTTATTTCCAAGTTCACCGACGGTACGACGGCGTTGTTTATAGATGCCAACAAAAGCACGGGTATGATAACCGAGGTGCTTTACGTTAAGGACGGTCAGCTTCAAAGCGCCATTTCTTACAACGTCAATAACGAAAATCTGAACACGTTAAGACAGTCGTTGGTGCGCTCGGGCGACTATGACCGCGACGGTTGTGTCGACATTCCTCTGGCACAAAAACTGCCACTTGCCTATACCGTCTCCCCCGAGGACACTGCTTATACCACCGTATGGCATAGCTTTGACGGCACCGCACTTTATCCGATTGCACATTCGGTCATAAACTACACCGACGGATATTTCCTGCATTTGCCCGACAACTGGATAGGCTCGGTGGCTTTGGAACGCCGACTTGACACAAGGCACAGAATATTCTATCGCTGGGACCCCGTTTTGCTTGAGGTCGGCGAAGAGATTATGCGTGTGCAGACCGTAAAGATCAAGGATTGGGACAAGGCCGACCACGGTGACGACGGATATTTTGAGGTCTGTCGTAACAGTGAGGACGTCATTGCCGTAAAGTTCGGAACAAGCGCCTTGACCCCGACCGAGGAATTTATAAACATAAATCTTAACGTCATTTCAGAAAATGAGCGTAATGCTATACAGACCAACAAAAAATGAAGGGAGAAACCACATTGAAGAGAATACTCATTGTTGAGGATGAGCAGAACATCCGCGAGTTTGAGGTCATCAATCTGCGCCGAGTCGGTTACGAAACGGTTGAAGCAGGCTCGGGCGAGGAAGCTCTGCAGATTTATGACAACGATACAGTAGGTTTCGACATTGCACTTTTAGATATTTCGATGCCCGGTATGGACGGCTTCGCACTCTGCAAAGAGTTGAGAAAACGTTCACCGCGACTCGGCATTATTATGCTGACGGCACGTGCCCAGGAAATGGATAAGGTCAGCGGACTTATGCTGGGTGCCGACGACTATATCACCAAGCCGTTCAGTCCGACCGAGCTTAACGCCCGTGTTGATTCACTCTACCGTCGGATCGAGCTTATGGGAAGCGTCACCAAGGAGCTGTCCGAGGAGATCCGCCACGGTGAGTTTGTACTTAATATGCGCCGCCGCACCCTTTCCAAGAATGATAAAAACATTGAGCTGACCCAGGTCGAGTTCCAGATAATCGAGTATCTGTTTACCAACCCCGATACTCCTTTGGACCGAAACGATATTCTGACCCGCGTATGGGGCGAAAGTTATTACGGTGAAGAAAAGATAGTCGACGTTAACATTCGCCGACTCCGTATGAAGATCGAGGACGAGCCGTCCGACCCCAAGTATCTTGTAACGGTGTGGGGTATGGGCTATAAGTGGTGTACCAATAAAGATTAAATTAAAAGGCTGAAGCTGAACAAAAGGTGGTGAGACTGTTGGAGACCGATATCAGACTGCATAGCATAACCAAACGTTGGATATTTAACATTATGACGGTTGACGTTATTGTTGTACTTATCTGCGAGATATTTTTGGGACTTTTCGTGTTCGGATATTACCGCGACCGCGTTATCGACGCGTCGGGTGAATACGTCCGTGATATCAACGTTTTGTCCATGACCGACGAAAACGGATTTCACGATGCGGCGCGACGTTATGCGCAGACCTTCAAATACCGCGACAAGGTCGAGGTTCAGATTTTTGACAATGATGACAGTATGTTGGTCACCACCAACGGTTTTGCTTCACCCGGTGTTGCCCAGAAGGCAACCGACTATTCTGAGGCCAAGAAAAACGGTAAAGAGGCCTGGTGGTACGGCCGCAACGATAACGGCGAGCGGGTACTTGCCATAACCACCGTTCTGCCCGATCTCGGCCACGGTTCCAACGGAGCCTATCGCGTGTTGGTTTCGATGGAGACCATAGTGCGTAATTACTGTGTATTCCTTTTGATGGCCATTCTGGTCGGCTTACTCGTTATCGGATTTTCGGTAATGAGCGGTGTGTTCTTTGTCCGTTCCATTGTCCGACCTGTGCGCGAGGTTACCGCAACGGCGCGTAAGATCGCAGGCGGCGACCTTAAAACGCGACTTGAGGTCAAGCAAAACGATGAAATAGGTGAGCTTTGCGATACCATTAACTATATGGCCGCCGAGCTTGAAAATAACAACAAACTGAAAAATGATTTCATATCGTCGGTTTCTCACGAGCTGAGAACACCCTTGACTGCCATCAAGGGCTGGGGCGAAACGGTAAGACTTTCGGTTGACGAGGGCGACGAAATAGTACGCCACGGTGTCGACGTTATGTTGGGCGAGGCCGAGCGACTGTCGGGTCTTGTCGAAGAACTGCTTGACTTCTCGCGAATCGAAGCAGGTAAGCTGACCGTCACCCCCGTTTTAAACGATCCCATCGTCATTGTTTCGTCGGTCGTTGATATGTATGAAGAAATTGCCCGTCAGCAGAAGATATCGCTGGTATTCGTCAAACCCGAAAAGACCGAAATGATAATGGCCGACCGCGACCGATTGAAGCAGGTCTTTATCAATATTATCGACAATGCCGTAAAGTATACCGAAGCGGGCGGTCACATCGTGGTATCGGCCTTTAACGAAGAGGGCTGTATCCGTCTGACCATAAGTGATACGGGTTGCGGTATTCCCGCCAAAGACCTGAATCACGTCAAGGAAAAATTCTTTAAAGCCAACAGCAACGTGCGCGGTTCAGGGATAGGACTTGCCGTTGCCGATGAAATAATCAAAAGTCATAACGGGCTTATGTTCCTCGAAAGTGTCGAGGGTGAGGGTACAACCGTTACCGTCGTTCTGCCGACCGTCAAGGAGCAGCCCGGGGAAGTGACCGAGGTCATTTTTCCGCCCGACAAGAAAGGATAACCAATGGCAAAAAAGACTTCAATAGGAGGTCAGGCGCTCATCGAAGGAATTATGATGAAGGGCCCTTATAAGACCTCAATGGCCGTCCGCAAAAAGGATGGCACCATTGATCTTTCCGATGTTGAGGAAAGACATATTAAAGACAAATATAAGATTTTCGGTCTGCCCGTTTTACGCGGAATGGTCAATCTTATTGAATCAATGATTATCGGTTATAAAACGCTGATGCAGTCGGCCGATATTTCGGGCTTTACCGACCTTGAAGAAGAGGGCGAAACCAAAACCGACGGTGAGACCGCACAAAAGACCGAAAAGGACGAGAAAAAGGAGAACGTTATCGTCAATGCCGTTATGGTCGTGGGCTCTGTTCTTGGCGTCGCTCTGGCCATCGTTTTGTTTATGTGGCTGCCTTCTATGATCTTTAAAGGTATTGACTATCTTGCACCGGCCGATCTGAAGTATTGGAAGGGTTTTATTGAGGGTGTTGTCAAAATTGCACTTTTCGTCGGTTACGTGGCCGTTGTTACTATGGAAAAGGACATCAAGCGTGTCTTTATGTACCACGGCGCCGAGCATAAGACCATTTTCTGTTACGAAAGCGGTGAGGAGCTGACGGTCGAAAACGTCCGTAAGTTCAAGCGCTTTCATCCGAGATGCGGAACCTCGTTTATGTTTCTGATGCTTGCGGTCGGAATACTTATCAGCAGTATTCTTGTGTTGGTGCTTCCCGATTTTATCGTGAGCCGAAATTATATCTGGGTACCGATAAAGATTTTGCTGTTGCCCATAACCTGCGGTATCGGTTACGAGCTTATTAAGTTCTGCGGCAAACACGACAATGTTTTGACGAGAATTATCGCCGCACCCGGCCTCTGGATTCAGAGGCTTACCACTAAAGAGCCTGAGGATGATATGATCGAGATCGCCATTGCCGCTGT
>JAGBXM010000109.1 GCA_017629275.1 Clostridia bacterium | reverse complement strand
GGGAGGGCGCAGAGGCCCTCCCCTACAAAATATGTAATTTACCCGTCGTAGGGGCGAACTGCGTTCGCCCCGTCATTTTGAGCCGACACCGCAGTGTCGCCCTGAGGCGTCTCCCGCCGAAGGGTCTTAGCGAAGAATCTTAGCCTTCCCCTTGAGCGATGGGTGTCTCGCAACGCGTGACGGGTGAGTAGTAAGCAACCGCCAAACTAAAAACAACACACGGTACATAAAGGGCAACAGTAAACTTGGCTTATCTCTCCTTCCGTCACCTGCGGTGACACCTTCCTCGTCAGAGGAAGGTTCTCGGGCATCAAATTGCCGTCCCCTACAAAACAATAATATACCGTGGTAGGGGCGAACTGCGTTCGCCCGCTTTCGGGAGGGCGCAGAGGCCCTCCCCTACAAATGTGAAATCTACCTGATGTGGAAGATTTCCATTGGTCGTCCGCAGAACCTCTCTCCAAGAGGCAAGTGTCACGGCAAAACCGTGACGGAGGGAGAGATAAACCTACCATCGGTCACCCAATAACCTTCCCTACAAAATGTAAATTCACCCGCCAACAAGCCAAATAATATATCAAAGCCGTTATAAGCTGCGTAAATAATCTTACATCACACAACCGCAAGGCAAAATCCCTATAAAAAGCAAAACGTGTCATCGGCCAATACAATTGACATTTCTTCGCCGTTATGCTAAAATTTACCTGCGACTCAGTTTAATAATGTCACCGTACAAAGGCACGTATTTTTATCTTTGGTAAAAATGCATGCTCTATTTTGCCTTGCTTTTGTTCGGTGAAAACTGAGTCGCGTCAGCGGAGTTATGCGTTTTTCGTGCGTAGCTTCGGCTGCGCACTTTTTATTTTTGGGGGAATTATTATGGAAAACAAACAGGAAAACGCATTCCAAAGACGCTTCAACTTTGACAACGTCGGCACCAAGATCAAAAGCTTTACCAAATGGTATTGTTGGGTATCCATTATCGTCATTTGGGTAGCATCGATTATCTGCTTTTTCGCAGGCTTTGCAGATGACGATACCGTTTTTCTCAGCCTTGTTGCAATCATAGCCGCCGTTATAATGCCGTTTATTATCTGGGTCAACAGTTGGATGATGTACGCATTGGGTGAATTGGTTGAAAGTAATATGGAAATACGTAATCAAAATCTCATTATAATGCAAACCGCATCACAAAATCCCTCAAACAGTGTCGCACCTGTTTCGGATGAGCTCCCAGAACTATGAGGTGCGGATATGGGTGAAAGATATTCAAGAGTTTTTACATACAAAGAGAATACATACGCCGAGGGGTCTCCTGTAATTATCTCGGCAGGCGCCTTGCTAAATGATACTGTTACCAACAACATCATAGCGCAACTTAAATTTAAAAACATCTGTGACAAAAATATCAAATCGCTAACCATTGAAGTTATACCTCTCGACACCGCAAACCGTCCATTAGGTGATGCAGTAAAAAAGCAGTATCTTGATCTAAACGCAAAATACTCCGATGAATTCGGTGCAAAGCAGCCAATCTTGTTGCCTGATAATACAACAAGATCGTTTAAGGCACGGGTTGTTGAGGCTGTTTTTACCGATAACACTATTTGGGATGGCGCCGATTCAATGTGGGAACAGTTACCCATTTTTGAACATGATATTATCAAAAACAACGACACTGAATTAAAAAAACAGTTCTCTTTGAAATATGGAATAACTTACAACAACGATTTTAAGGAACATAAAGATCTATGGTATTGCCCTTGCGGTGCAATTACTAAAGGCTTGTCATGTTGTTGGTGCCAAACCGACCGTCGGGTTATTGTTAGTATTGATTATTCCCTTCTCAAAAAAGATTGTGATACCCGTATCGCGGTCGAAAATGCCGAACGCGCACGAATTGCGGAAGAACAACGCATTGCTGCCCAAAAATCCGCCGAAGAACGTCAGAAACGTGAAGAAGCTAAAAAACTGGAAAAAGAAGCAACTGCAAAAAAAATAAAGAAGATTGCTATAATTGCGACCCCTATCATTTGCATGTTAATTGTTCTAGCTATTATATTAGTTACAGTCGTTATCCCTACTGTTAAGAAAAATAATTTTATTAAACAGTATGGACAGGAAGTATATGACAGATTTGGCATGTTTGAAGAAGGCGAATATATCACCTTCGGTGCATATGAGCAAGACAACAACTTATCAAACGGTAAAGAACCGATAGAATGGCTCGTTTTGGATTTGCAGAAAGACAAAGCCTTACTTATAAGCAAACATTCTCTTGACACCATACAGTATAATACCGAATTAGTTGATACCACTTGGGAAAACTGTTCACTTCGCACTTGGTTAAACAGTTCGTTCGTAAATACCGCTTTTACCGATTCAGAAAAGAGTGAAATTGAATCCACCTTTGTATCGGCAGACACTAACCCTCTATACCCAACCGTTAGCGGAAACTCTACGAACGATCAACTGTTTCTTTTGAGTATAGAAGAAGCGAATTTATATTTTGAATATAATTCCGACCGATGTTGCTCACCCACTGAATATGCTGCCCACAAAGGCACAGATGGAAGTTGGTGGCTACGAACACCGGGATATCATACGAATCACGCAACTACAGTTTACTCTAACGGTGCCGTAGTGTATACCGGTTATATGGTCACTCTTACCTCTAATGCTGTCCGCCCCGCAATGTGGATCGACCTTAACAAATAATCTTTATCCAAACAAAAGAATGGTGCTTTGTCAATTCAAGCATCATTCTTTTTATTACTCATTTCACTTTCCCACCTTTATAATAAACTCCAAACGACCCAACACACCACTCCCCTGTCATTCCGAACGAACGTGAGGAATCTTGGCCCCATCTGACGAGGGTTGCTCCCCATAAGATGGGGAGACGTCACGAGGAACGAGTGACAGAAGAGACTGCCGCAGTAAGCGGCTGTCGAACAAAGTGAGACTGAGGGAGAGATAAGCCAACTTCCCTCACGGCACAGCCGTAACAAACAACGCACACAAAACACCCCCAACGCAAAAAGTACTGTGAGCAAAGCCCACAGTACTTTTTTTACATCAAACTATCATCGTAAACAGCACGGCAACCGCCACCTGGCCTCCCTTGCCTAAAGGGAGGTGGATTTTTGCGAAGCAAAAAGACGGAGGGATTCATTCTCAACGTCACATCAAATCTTCGTCATAAACAGCACGGCAACCGCCGATGAATTTGGCGCGAGTTCTCGCCGCAGTCAATATAGCGTCGCCTATTGCTTTGACCGACAGTCTCACCGGCACGGCAACAGGTTTTAAGTGCATACCGATCAAAGTCTGACCAATGTCAAGACCTGCATCGGCACGGATGCTCTCAACCGCAACAGGTTCACTAAACAGCTTATAAGCCGCCGTTGCAAACGAACCGCCTGCTTTAGGTTGCGGAACAACGTTCACGGTGTCAAGTCCCAGACGGTCGGCCAATTCACGCTCAATAATAATAGCACGATTGAGATGTTCACAGCATTGTGCGGCAAGGTAAATTCCCTTTTCGTCCAACACATCTTTTATCGCCTTACAAACCGACTCGGCCACCTCCGGCACCGACTGTGTACCGATCTTACTGCCCGTAATTTCGCTTGTCGAACAACCGACGACCAGAATCTGACCTTTTTTAAGTTTTCCGATTTCTACGATCTCACTTGCCGCAGTTAAAGCTTCAGAAATATAATCACTCATTAAAATCACTCTTAAAAAACATATTTTCCCTGATCGCAAAGGTCTTTGATAGCGGCAACCACCGCATCGAGGTCTTCCTTGTAGGTAACGCCGTACCACTTGTCCTCTGCCACCAAGACCTTGGCCTTCTTCTCGCCCGACTTGATAAGTGCATCAACAACGCTGGGCAGGAAGAATTCCGACTTCATCTCGGTTCCCTTCGCTTTAAGGAACTCATTGAAATCCTTTTCAAGATATTTGAACAGATCGGGAGTAAATCCCCACATATTCATCGAAACGATGGTATCACGGGCCAAAGTGCCGACCGAACCGTCCTCACGGATGAATTTGCATTCGCTGTCAATTTTGGTATGCTCGTCAACATCTTTCAAGAAACCGTTTTCAACGGTACATACACCGCGTGAAACGTAGCCGTTTTCGGTAACGGTATTCTCAAGCTTAAAGCCTACCATACAGAAATTCTCGGTATCCTCAAGACCCTCGGCAACCTTACTGTAAGCCGAAGCACCGTAGAAATCGTCGGCATTGATAACGGCAAACGGTGTCTTTACAACGTCCTTACAGCAAAGCACGGCGTGACCCGTACCCCACGGCTTTTCACGTCCCTCGGGAACGGTGAAGCCTTCGGGTAATGCATCCAACTCCTGAAAAACGTATTCAACCGGCAAAACCTTTTCAACACGTGCGCCGACCGTCGCTTTAAACTCCTGCTCGATAGCGTGTTTAATAACAAAAACTATTTTTGTAAAACCTGCTCTTTTGGCATCGTAAACCGAAAAGTCAAGAATTGCCTGACCGTCGGGACCAACCGCCGCGACCTGCTTGAGTCCACCGAAACGGCTGCCCATACCTGCCGCCATAACTACCAATGTCTTATCCATTCAAAACGCCTCCAAAAAGTTTTAATTAAATCTAAACCCTAACAAAAAATTTTTCAAGAGAAAAATAAAACAGAGTATAGTAAAATAGTAAATTATTTATTATTTTTCAACTTACTGTCCTTCTCGCTGAAGCCTTCGGTACTCTCACGGACAAACAGTATCTTCAAGGTCATCGCGCAAAGCTTGATATCTTCAAGGAAGGAATAATGCTCGATATAATGAATATCCATATTCAACTTATTCTGCGGAGTAGTGTTGTACTTTCCGTATATCTGTGCATAACCCGTAAGTCCCGCCTTGACCTTGTGTCTGAGATTGAATTCGGGCAGCTGTGCCGCATAATCGTTGACCAATTCCACCATTTCGGGACGGGGACCAACCACCGACATATCACCGAAAAGGATATTGAACAACTGCGGAAGCTCGTCTAATCTAAACGGACGGATGATCTTTCCGACCGCCGTGATTCGATCATCATCGACGGTGGTCTTTTTGACCTCATCATCGGTCTGCACCTTCATTGAGCGGAACTTATAAATATTGAATATCTTTTGGTCGCGTGTGACACGCGGTTGCTTAAAGAACACAGGGCCTCGGTCGGTCAGCTTTATGGCCAACGCAATGAGTATCATAATGGGGCCCGAAATGATAATACCGACAGAGGACGCAACAATATCAAAGACACGCTTGATAATGCGCTGTTCCATCGACAGACCGCCGTTGTGTAAGAATAAAACGGGGGTATCAAAAACCTGTACCTGATAACTGCCGTTCAGAATGGTATCCCCCGACGACGGCAACAAATAAATACGCTTGTTCTCAGAATAACAGTATTTTAAAACCTCGTCTTTAAGTTGCGGGTCAAAATCGCAGATAAGCACGGTATCAAATTTATCAATTTCACGTTTTATCTCGTCAAAACCGCGGTCAACAGTGACACCTTTGGCCAAGGCAAAACGCTCTTTTATGATAGATATCTTTTTAATAATATCATTGCGGCTATTTGAATCAAACACCGCCAACACTCGCCTTGCCTTGTAAAGTGCAAAGTAAACACGCGACAAGGAATACATCAAAAGGATAAGAATTATAACCTGTGCCGCAGTAAGAAACAGCAACGGCAACGGGTTAAACATACGTCTTGCAATAAGGCTCAATATAACGTACATCAACGCATTGTTGAAAAAGGCGGCAAGACCCATACCGAATGACAATTCGTGCACGCGCATAATACCGACCTTAAAGCCATCGTAAACGGTGGCAAACGTAACAAATATTACAATGTAGGTCAAAACGACGAGATAATTACCGAAACCGCCGAACAAGGAGTCGGTATAATAGTTCTGCCAGACGCCCAAAAAAGAGGTCGTAACGGTCGCAATGACCAGACATTTTAAGAAAAACAGAACCGTATTTCGAAATTTCGTCAACAGATGCAAACCGCCACCTCCTTCGTTTCGGGAATATACATTAGAATTATACATCACGCCGCCCAAAAAGTCAACAACCGCGCGTCCCACAAAAAAGGAAGGCTCGTGAGCCTTCCTTTAAAACAAATCTGTATCAGCCAACCATTATCTCGCCCTTGGGTCTGACAATTTTGTCCTCGCGCTGATTTTCCTTCAAGGTCAACGCCATAATAAGTGACAGCGTACCGACACGGCCTATGAACATCGTGACGATAACAAGTACTTTTGACAAAAGTCCCAATTTCAGGGTTGCGCCTGCCGTAATACCGACCGTTGCGAATGCCGAACTTGCCTCAACCAATGCGTCGACCAGCTCAACGCCGTTGTCTTCAAATACGATGACCGCCGTCAAGGCTGCAACAACGAGAATACCTGCCGCCACCAAAGACATCGACTTATAAACCACACCCTGATCTATTCTGCGGCCCATAATGACCGTTTCCTGTCGGTTGCGGTAGGTCGCAACGACCGTCATCAAAAGCACGGCGAAGGTGGTTATTTTGACACCGCCGCCCGTCGAACCGGGAGCCGCGCCGAAGAACATAAACACCGAGCTCAAAAACTTGGTATGATCACCTAAACCTGCAAAATCAATGGTATTAAAACCTGCCGTTCTCAACGTTACCGACTGAAAGAAAGAGGCCAACACCTTCTCGCCGAACGGCAGACCGCCCAAGGTTTTGGGATTTTGATACTCAAACGCAAAAAACATCAACGCACCCGCCAACGTAAACAAAGCGGTTGCGATAAGCACGACCTTGGTATGGAGCATAAGTCGGTCATTTTTGCGGTAAAAAATAATATCCTGAAACACCAAAAATCCGAGACCGCCTAAAATAATAAGTCCCATTACGGTGCAGTTGACCAACACATCGCCCGAAAAGGCGGTCAACGACGTAAAGTCACCCTCCAAAAGGTCAAGTCCCGCGTTACAATAGGCCGAAATCGACGTAAAAACACTTCGCCATATCCCCTCACTTATGCCGAACATCGGCACAAACCGAATGCTTAGCAACGCCGCACCGACCGACTCGATAACCAAAGTCGACAAAACGATGACCTTTAAAAGCGTTTTCAGATGTCTGAACGAATCCAAGCCCACCGACGATTGGGTCAGAAGCATACCGTTGAGTCCGAGCTTTTGTCGGAATATTACCATAAAAAAGGCCGAAAAGGTAACCAATCCGATACCGCCGATCTGAACCAACAGTAAAATTATCAACTGACCCCAAAACGACCAATAGCTTCCCGTATCGACCAGAATCAAACCCGTAACGCAGGTCGAGGTCGTTGCGGTAAACATAGCCGTCAACGGGTCGGTGAATTTACCTTCGACCGACGAAAACGGCATACACAAAAGTGCCGTTCCGACAAGTATTACCAAAAGAAAGCTCAACACAATGACCCTTGCGGGTGCGGTGGGAGACACCGCATCCTCACGGTTGATTATGGGATTGTTTTTGGAATTAGCCTGTTTTATATCCAATATAAGCTTGTCCCGTTTCTTCATTTTTGCACCCCTTAATACATTTTCAAGAGATTTGTCACAATGCCTTTATTTGAAATATCAATTATCGCATACCCTTCTCTGCCCTCACGTGCACCGCGCAAAGCACCCGGGTTTATAACGTATATCCCGTCCTTATATTCCTCGCGTTGAACGTGGGTATGCCCGTAAAGAACCAGCTTGGCATCGGTATTGCGGCCTAATTCAAAAAGCTTTTCGGTGCCGTATTTTACACCGTAACGGTGGCCGTGGGTGTAAATAATTCTAACCCCGTTTATCACCGTTTCCCCGATATCACGAAACTGTGACCCGAAATCGCAGTTGCCGCTGACAAGATAAAACGTGCGCTCGGGGAAAAACTGTTGTATTTCAGCTACCGCCTCTACCCCGTCACCGAGATAAAAAATATGCTTGATGTCACTGTACTTTTCAATTATTGTTTCAAGATCGCGCACCGAACCGTGCGCGTCCGACGTAACGAGTATCCGCATAAAAATTCCTTTGTAATCACTTTACCGAAAGTAACATATAATATATTGAATAAAAATATTATACAACAAAGCAGGTGATATTTCAATGGATGAAAAACAAATTGAAAATTTAATAAAACTAGCAGCACAAAAACTCAATATGAACCCCGAAGAATTGAAATCGACCGCAATGTCGGGTGACGTTGACTCTCTTCTTTCCAAAATGGATAAAAAAAGCGCCGACAAGGTCCGTACCGCTATGAAGGATAAAAACCTCACCGACTCTTTGACCGAAAAATTCAAAAAGTGATCACAGAATAAAGGAGGGTCAAAACAATGGACGAAATGCAAAGCAAAATATCCGAAATACTGTCTGACCCCGACTCAATGGAAAAGCTGAAACGTATGGCCGAGGGTCTTTTCGGCAATTCAAAAGAACCCGAGCCCGAAAGAAAAGAGCCTTCGCCAAACGGTTCAATCTTCGAAAATTTACCCGACGGGTTTGATATATCCAAAATAATGAGTCTTATGACTTTGTTTTCAAGTCGCGGTGAAGACCCGAGAGCAGGTCTTTTGTTGGCACTGAAGCCCCACCTGTCAAGTGAGCGTCAGACCCGTGTCGACAAAGCGGTAAAGCTTTTAAAACTTGCTTCTTTGGTACCTTTGTTAAAGGAACAAGGCTTATTGGATAACATTATATAAAGGAAGGTTTTTATGCAGGAATCACCCAACAACCTTCAAAAAATGCAAAAAGATGCCGAGGACCGACTCCGCGCAATGCAACAACGGGCCGACCGTGCAATTCACGGCAATGATATGCCGCCCGTCCCGAATTTTGTGAAAACACCCTACCGAAATTCCCACTCACAAAACGGCGGAAATCACACAAGTTCTCAGCCAAAGCGACAACCGACCGAGACCCAAAAGCCAAAAGCGCCCCTGCCCGACACAGAAAAACCGCAACAGAATACTTCAAGCGGTATTTTCGGTCGGTTCAAAGGCGCTGACATACTTAAAATATTAAACTTTAAAAACATCGGTATCGACTCAGACGTGCTTATTATAATAACGCTTATTCTGTTACTGTCGACCGATGATTGCGACCAACTGCTGATACTTGCGTTGGTTTACATAATGCTGTAAGCTCAATTATTTCAAAGCCGAGAAAACGTTGGCCAACTCGTCCATAGTGAGCGCCTCGGCGCGTACCGTCTCGGGCAAATTTGCTTCCTGCAAGGCCTGTCTTACCGCATCCTTGGTAAACCTTCCGTCCGAACTTGCCGAATTGACCAGAGTTTTCCTGCGTTGACCGAAGGCTGAACGCACAAAACGGAAAAATCCCTTTTCATCGGTCAGTTTAACGGGCGGAAATGGTCGGATATTAAGTCCTATGACCGAACTGTCAACGTTGGGCGGCGGCATAAAAGAGCCGCGCGACACGTTAAAAAGCACCTCGGGTTGGCAATAATAGTTTACCGCCACCGTTACTGCACCCGACTCACGGCTACCGACCTTCGCACAAATGCGGTCGGCGGCCTCTTTTTGTACCATAACGGTAACCGAGGTAATGGGCAAACGGCTTTCAAGCAACATCATAATAATGGGCGAGGTTATGTAATACGGCAGATTGGCACAGACCGAAACCTTCTTGCCTTTGAACCGTTCTTCGATAATAGCGGCAATATCCAGCTTCATACAGTCACCGAAGATTACCTCAACGTTGTCAAATTCGGCCAACGTCTCACTCAATACAGGACGCAGACGCTCATCTATTTCAATACAAACCACGTTTTTGGCTCTTTTGGCAAGTTCGGCAGTCAAAACACCGATACCGGGGCCGATCTCAATAACGGCCTCTTCCCCGTTTGCCACGGCGTTGTCGGCCATTTTGGGGCAAACGCTCGGATTTATCAGAAAATTCTGACCGAGGCTCTTTTTAAACTGAAATCCGTTTTTGGTCAGAACCTCTTTAATGGTCTTCGGATCGCTCAAGCGCATAAAATTTCTCCTTTTGTTTACGGTTTTATCTTGAAATGGTAATAATTAGAAGTTATAATATATGTATTACGTCGGTTTAACACGTTGGATTAACCAACACGGAGGTCAATAATGAAATTTTACCAAAAGCACAAGAAGTTGTCAACTTGGATAATTGGATTCTTTTTTGCCGCGGCCGTAATTCTTTTCAGAGAACTGCTTATGGCCCTGCCGTCAATATGGTCGGCTCTCGGTAAATTGCTGTCGATCATAAGTCCTTTTATCATAGGCTTCGCCCTTGCATTCGTTTTGTACGTCCCTTGTGTAAAGATTGAAAAACTGCTGAAAAAGACCAGGGAAAAGAATTTTTTAAATAAACACGCACGTGGAATTTCGGTCGGTATCGTGTATATCATCGGTGTTGCCGTTATCGCGGTATTATTGGCGTTGATTATTCCGTGGCTCGTATCAAGCCTCATCGATCTTTTTAACAACCGTGAAACGTATTACGCCAACCTCAACAAATTCCTTTTAAAGCATTGCGATGAAAACGGCACCTTCTTCGGAATAGATCCGCAATCTATAATGAACACCCTGCAGTTCGAAAAATATCTCAAAAAGATCAACCTTGATCAACTCACGCAGGTCGCAGGCGGTGTTTATCAGGTCGGCACCACGCTTATCGACACAATTCTTGCGATTTTCTCTTCGGTCTATATGTTGACCAGTCGCGACTCGCTCATCCGTTCATTCGGCCGTTTATTCAAAATATTTATATCACAACACAAGGTATCCCGCTTCAAAGGCTACCTTTCAAAAATCTCGGGCATCTTCTACACCTATATTTACAGTACCCTTTTCGATGCACTTATCGTTGCCGTCACCTGCTCGATAGCCTTCCTTATTCTGGGTGTCGACTACGCTCCGCTCTTTGGCCTTGCCATCGGTATTGCCAACCTGGTGCCCATCTTCGGTGCGTTGATATGCGGTGTTGCCGTTGCGGTATTCGTTGCCGTAACCGACGGAGTTATCAATGCTTTGATAGTCGGTGCGGTCATATTGGTCCTTCAACAGCTTGACGCCAACGTTTTACAACCCAGAATCGTCGGTCAAAGCGTCGGCATTCAGCCTTTGTATACGCTCATTGCCATCACTCTGTGCGGCGGTCTGTTCGGCTTCTGGGGTATTCTTTTGGGTGTACCTATCGCCGCTACCGTTCAGCTTTTAGTGTCTGATTATATGAACATCCGCGAAACTCAACCTGCTCAAAAAAAGCAAGGGGTAGACGGCTCTGTAGCCTTTGACGAGGAACCCCAACACGAATTCTTCAATTTCGACGATACCCCTACTCCTGACGAAGAAGACTAAAATCAACAATGCACCTTCCCGTTTTTGGGATGGTGCATTTACTT
The DNA here is from genome assembly GCA_017629275.1 of Clostridia bacterium. Classification (GTDB taxonomy): domain Bacteria; phylum Bacillota; class Clostridia; order Oscillospirales; family Acutalibacteraceae; genus UMGS172. The sequence goes on along the minus strand of JAGBXM010000109.1, from coordinate 32,210 downwards.
TTAAAAGTCAATTTTATCGGGATCATGTCTCGGTGCGTGAGGCGTAATGCCGTTTATTGCCGCCATATCCTCTGCGCTCAACTCAAAATCATAAACCTGAATGTTGTTGAGAATCCTCTCGGGCGTTACCGATTTAGGCAACGGCACAATGCCCTTTTGCAGAAACCATCGCAAAACTATCTGTGCCGCAGTTTTTTGGTGCTTTTCGGCTATGCACAATATCGTTTGGTCGGTCAGCACTTCACCGATCTGAAAAGGCGCCCAGGCTTCGGTCAGAATGCCGTATTTGTCATTACAAGCCCTTTCCTCATCACGGTTAAGACCGGGGTGCAGTTCGATCTGATTGACCATCGGCACTATCTCGGCGGTTTTCATCAACTCATCAATATGATGAGGCATAAAGTTACTGATACCGATAGCCTTTATTCTGCCGTCGCGGTACAGTTTTTCAAATGCACGCCAGGTCTCGGCATTTGACGTCGCCCAATCATCACGGAACTTTTTGGGATTCGGCCAATGAATAAGATACAAATCAAGATAATCGGTGCCCAAATTCTCCAAAGTTTCCTCAAAGACCTTCAAGGTTGAGTCATACCCGTGAAAATCATTCCATAGCTTACTTGTGATAAATATATCGTCACGGTGAATACCGCTTTGTTTTACGGCCTCACCGACACTTTTCTCGTTTTTATAAAAGAACGCCGTGTCAATGTGACGATAACCGCAATCAAGTGCAGTCAGAACGCTTTCAACACACAGTTCACTTTCGGGTACGCGCCAGGTACCGAAGCCGATATTGGGGATCTTCACCCCGTTTTTCAATTCAAAATACTTTTCCATAAAATACCTCCGCGCACAAATTGATATCTACTAACAAACTATTTACATTACATTTACATTTAACCACACATCCGTTTCAATTTCAAGTGGTTATATATATGTAAAATTTTTCGACTTCTCACTTACAGAATTTGACTTTTAATGTTGACAAAACAGGCTTGACATAATATAATTATAACAGTTATATTCGTGTATTGTCGGTAATTGTGTGTTATCTGCACTACACATTAGGAAGGGATAAAGAACAATGAAAAAGTTTCACATCACATTATTGTTGATCGTCGCTTTGGTAATTGCCGTTTTTGCCTGTGGTTGTGGGGTTGATTCTTCCAACTTCGATTACAGCGAACCGGCCGCCGCTACTGCCGATTACACCATCCTCGAAGATGGCGACTATACTTACAGAGTATATGCCGACCATGCCGAGCTCGTCGGTTACAAAGGCAAGGCCGCCAAGGTTACCGTGGCCTCTAAGGCAGGCGACAAAGCTGTTACGGTTATCGGCACAGGCGCTTTTGAATCGGCCTCACTTAAAGAGGTTACCATTCCCGCGTCGGTCACCGAGATCGGTGCTTATGCTTTCTATAACACCAAGCTTTCGGCCGTCACCATTCCCGAGACCGTCAAGACGTTGGGCTATGCCGCTTTCGGTAAAACCCAGTTGACCGAGGTCACCGTACCTTCGAGCATCACCCGTCTCGACTATTACACCTTCGCCAACTGCGAAAAGCTCGAGAAGGTCACCCTGCCCGAAACCCTTACATACATCGGCAAACACGCTTTCGATAAGTGTGTAGCTCTCACTACAATCACCGTTCCCGCCAAGGTTACCGCTATTGATGAATTCGCTTTCTACAATTGCACCGCCTTGACCGACATCGTTTTTGCTGAGAACTGCGAGCTTGTCACCATCGGTCAGGAGGCATTCAGCAAGTGTGATGCTTTGGCAACCGTCAATATTCCCGCATCACTCGTCACCATCGGTGAACGTGCTTTCTATAAGAACGCCGCTCTCAAGACCGTAAACTTTGCTAAAGACGCCAAACTTGAGACCGTCGGCAACGCGGCATTCGGTAAGTGCGAACTCATTACCAAGATCGTTCTTCCCGAAAGCGTGAAGAACATCAACGGCTATGCTTTCGTAGACTGTATCGGCCTTACCACCGTTACCCTTAACGGCAAGGTTGAGACCATCGGTGATTTTGCATTCAGCGGTTGTGAGGCCCTCACCTCTTTTGGTGATGCCGCCGCAAAAGCTAAGGATGCCGTTATTATTCCCGACTCGGTAAAAAGCATCGGCGCATACAGCTTCAACGAATGTGCTCTGATCAAGACCGCTGTTATGAACAAGACCGTTACCAATATCCCCGAAGCAATGTTCAGCGGATGTCTTGCTCTTACCTCGGTTGACACCGGTAACGTCACTTCTATTTCCAAGGAAGCCTTCGCCGCTTGCGAAAAGCTTTCCAAGGTTACTTATTCACCTGCACTTGCCTCGGTCGGTGAAAGCGCATTCGCTAACTGTACCGCTTTGACCGAAATCGTTCTTCCCGACACCGTCGAGACCATCGGCAAGTATGCTTACGTTGGTTGTACCGCAGTTACCAACCTTCAGCTCCCCGCCGGAATCGTTACCATTAACGAAGGCGCATTTATGAGCTGCAGCGGTTTGACTGCACTCGACCTCAACCGTAACCTCCTTGCCACTATCGGAAAATCGGCATTCGAAGGATGCACCGGTATTACCGCGGTTGAAATTCCCGCACGTGTAACCAAGGTTGATACTGCATTATTCAAGGGTTGCTCCACTTTGGCTACCGTCACCCTTCCTGATTCGATCGTTGAGATCGGCACCAACGCATTCCAGGATTGTGTTGCCATTAAGACTATTTCCATTCCCGCAGGTGTTACTCAGTTCTTTGACCACACCTTTGCAGGATGTACCTCACTTGAGGCAGTTGAAATGAAGGGCGCAATGACCAAGTTCGGCATTTCGGTATTCGAAGGTTGTACCTCACTCAAGACCCTCACCATTCCTGCAACCGTTAAAGAGATCGGTGATGCTTGCTTCAAAAACTGCTCGTTGTTGAGTGAGTTCACTGTCCCTGAAAACAATGCTTTACTTTCTACCGAAGTGTTTATGGGCTGTACCGCATTGACCAAGATCAACCTGCCCTCTACCCTTACCACCATCAGTTCGGGTGCATTCAGCGGATGTACTTCGCTTGTCACCGTTGAGATTCCCGCAAGAGTTTCTTCCATTGCGGCTTCGGTCTTCGAAGGCTGTACCGCTTTGAAGAACATCACCCTTCCCGCTAACGTTTCGCTTCTTGAGTCTAAACTCTTCAGCGGATGTACCGCACTTGAAAAGGTTGAGATCCTCGGCAGACCCCGTAGCGTCGGCGACAACACCTTCGACGGATGCACCTCACTTAAGACCTTGCGCTTGCCCTCGAGCTTTGAATTGCTCGGCAAGAACGCATTCAAGGGTTGCTCCAAGTTGACCGTTGAATGTGTCGAAGGTTCTACCATCGCCAACCTTTTGGCCGATGCCAAGGTAAAAACCAGTTTCTACCCCGAAGACTACATCGAGCCCGAACCGGAAGGTCCTAACCTCTTCCTCTTCGTTATCATCCTCGCTGCAGTTGCCGCAGTTGCAGCCGGTATCGTAGTCCTTAGAATCTATCTCAAGAAAAAGAAGATCAAAGAGACCACACTCACCCACATTGATGAATAATAAATAACAGCAAAAATCCCGTTCAAGCTAACGCTTGAACGGGATTTTTTTTGATTTTGATTTATTCTTCGTTTGCCGATATTCCCATATCAACGGCAGTATCAGTTTTAAAACTATCTTCATTAAGTTTGGAGAATATAAAGCGCTGTCCCGTGTAAAGACTTGCCGTACCCGACAAGAGGAAGCTGATAATAGCAGATAACGCACAGAATATCATTCCCTTGCCGCCGAACAATTCAACGCACAACACAATCGTCGCCAACGGACAATTGGTAACTCCGCAGAACAAAGCCGCCATACCGACCGCCGCCGCAAGTCCCAAATCAATTTCCAAAGCGCCGCCTAAAGCCGCTCCGAAGGTTGCGCCTATAAAAAGTGTCGGAACTATTTCGCCGCCTTTAAAGCCAACTGCTATGGTAATGGCAGTGAAAAGTATCTTGAGCAAAAAGGCTTCGGGCCTGACGGTGTTATCTGAAAAAATACGTTCTATAACCGAAATGCCACCGCCGTTGTAATCGCCGTTGCCGACAAGTGCGGTCAACAGAACTATTGCCACACCGCCAACCGCAACCCTTAAATATTCGTTCTTAAACAGTCGTTTGAACAAATGCTCCGTCGAGTGCATAACGGCACAAAACAAAAAACTTATAAATGCGCCGAGAACAGCAATAACCGCCACCTTCCAGATGATGTCAACCTCTAACCCCGGGTCAACCAATAGCGCAAATCTTTCGGGGTGAACACCAAGCTTCAAAGCGATTCCGTAAGCCGTAACCGACGAAATGATTGCAGGGAAAAACGCCGCAGAGCAGAAATGTCCGACGCTGACGACCTCAAGCGCAAATATTGCCGCACCCAAGGGCGTTCCGAAAAGAGCCGAGAAAAAAGCACCCATACCGCAAATGGTCAATATGTGCCGCGTTTTCTCGTCAAGTTTCAACAACCGTCCCAACAGTGAAGCAACCGAGCCGCCGAGCTGTAATGCCGCGCCCTCACGTCCTGCCGAGCCGCCGAACAAATGCGTTATTACCGAGCCTAAGAACACGGCGGGAGCCAACAGATACGGCACCTTGGTTTCACTTCTCACACTCTCAAAAACACGATTGGTACCGATATCGGTGACACGGCACAGTTTGTATATCGTAACCGATAAAAGTCCGCCCAACGGCAAAAGAAGTATCAACCAGGTATACTGCGCTCTCAGTTCGGTAACAAACTGTACCGACCGTGCAAACGCCGCTCCCACAACACCTCCGCACACTCCGATAGCGGCACCCAATGCCAACCATCGCAGAAATGCCAATGTATAACTGAAAACAACCTTCAGTGCATACTTAAAATATTCTGTTTTTTTCACTTTTTCATCCCTTTTCAGGTTAAAATCGCACGGTCTTCCTTGCGTATACAGGCCAAAGGATTCTTTATGATATTAAGCATCATTTTTCTCCACTCTTCATCGGTCAGTTCCTGAGCGTCCTCAATGAATATAATATTCATATCCTTACAACGTTGCTTAAACGCAATTTCCGAGCCCTCATTATCGCGCTTAAAATCGGTGGCAATAAGCACCTTACGGGCGTTTTCGCCGCCGAACTTTTCGGCAACCGTATTGAGTTTATACAGTTCGTCTTCTTCGACCTTACCGTTTTTACACGAAATAAACACCGGCACAATACCGCGCATAAGAATAACATCAATTTCATTGCGCGTGTCTTTTATTTCGTCGTCTACCTTATGAACCACACCGTCCCAATCGATATGAACACTCATATAACAATCGCTGTAGAAATTCTTCTTATTTTCTATAAGATCGCGTGCCTCGAAATAGGTTTTCATTTCAAGCACGTCACCCGACTTGTTTAAACAGCGTCTGATCAACTGATCCTTATACTTATATGAAAACACCTTGCCGTCAAACGAGAAATTCTCAACCATATCTTCAAGCAACAAGCGTCTTATTATATAACAGTATTCCTTGAATTTTTCGTCATAATCAACAATAGTCCGAGAAAGTTCATCAATATTCAGAGAATACTCCATTTTAAAACTGGGAGCGCCCTCTCTTTTTTTATTATCTTCCTCCCGTTCTTCCTTGGTCATATTCTTTTGACGTTCTTCCCGTTCCTTTTTCTCGGCATGGGCCTCAAACTCACGAAGGTAAGACACCGACTTGTTCCATCTTTTTGGGTCGTCACAAACGATCTTCCAAAGATTATTGATGTCAAAAGAAGATACGTACTCAGCAGGTTGCGGAGTTTCGGGTACGACCTCACCGCCGTACAAAGAGATCAGGTCCTTGACCGACAGTGAAAAAGCACCGTCAAACGATACTTCATCGTCGCCGTCACAGTCGATGATCTTGCCGTTTTTAAGGTTAAACTTCTGAAGCTTTATGGGATATGTATCGCGGTATTTCTGATAAACCATACCAACAGCCAACAAAACTACATCCTCGCCGCCCGTAACATCAATAATAAGCTCCTCTTCCGATTCGACCAATTCGGTCAAAACTCTCACGATATCGGCAAGATTGTTCTTATCAATATCACGCGTATCAACAAACGTATTGTACTCCTGTTTTTCGAGGAAATTTTTATAAACCTCTAAAGTATCACCCATCTGCGACTCTTTACCGATAAATATCAACTTATCGGGGCGGGACGTGAGGGTGCTTATCATATTCTCTATCGCACCTTTTTCAAAACATTCTACTATTGTCATTTGATCACCACAACATTCTTTCTTTTCCAATTCCAACGCGCTAATACCAATACTTCATCATCGAGTTCATCGCGTTCTTCAATATATTTGAATAACGAATTCAAATCCTCAACAAGCAGTTTATAGGTCTCATCCTCGGTTATCCCGGGTATGAAATCAGTACCCAATCTTTTAAGTCTCTTGGCATCACCGCACGAGCCCTCGCGCTCCTCAAACATTGTAAGTATGCCGTCAAGCACCTTTATAAAATCTGATTTTATCCTATCTTTAAGTTCAAGAGCGGTCTCATAATATTCGCACTTTTTACAAACATCAACAGCGTTATCTGTTAAGTGACACAACGCTATATAATAATCCAAGCAATCGGATGTAAGGACCCGTGAATTAAAATAGGTCAATGAATACTCATACCATTTATTGAGAATACTGATATATTCTTCGCCGAAAGCCTCACCCATCATATCAGAATAATCGGCAAAGGTTTTCTTCATACCGTCAAAAAACAGATTAAACCCAATTGCATCAAAGGTTGAGTAAAAACTCGCGGATGCGCGTTGACGGTAAAGCCTAATCAAACGGTCGGCAATCTTGAAATAGCGTTCCTTCAACTCCTTAAACTGTTCGGGAGTATCCATATCAAGTTCAGTTTCAATCATCACAAGACAATAGTTTATATTGTCCATTGCGTAAGCGCGTGTACCGCAAAGCTCGATGTAATCCAACGAAAAATCGATAATTTTATCGCACATATCGATCACATCTCGAGCACCATCACAACAATTGACAAAGTCCTCTGCGACATAATGGAAAAATACACCCAGGTCTCCTGCGATCTCAACACCGCTGCCAATCATTCCAACGGTGGAAAAATAGGCTTCCAATGTCGATTGGATTTTATCGGCATCACACTTCAGCCAATTGGCCTCAAAGCTACGCGACAACTTTGAAGCACAGGACATAAGCATATTAATAATGGCGTAACGTAATGAACGCTGCGAGGGATTGATACCCTCAACCCTCTTAAGCAGTTCGCCCTGATAATCAAAAAACCTTGCTTCGACCTTTTTGAATTCCTGAATGTAAGAGCCTTGGTTTTCGGGAGAATAAACAGCGCAGATAAGCTTATTATAAAAATCTTCGACGCTGGAAAAGTTAGAAGCCTTAGGCAACAGTTCGAGATAAGCATCAACCGTATCACAAAAACGAGATGCAAGGTTGTTTTTCATTATGTCATACTCAGGGCCCATACCGCTATACTTCCATCCTGCTTCCCTGGTATAATCGTCGACCTTTTCCAAAATCTTTAACTGATAGTATTGAAGCAACAAGGGAGAGCGTGACAGCGCAAGTTCTTTGACCGTCATTTCATCGGGTGCATCGGTATGATAACCGCCGATTTTGGGTATCCTGTCGGCATCGTAACACCTGTAAGACGGTTCCGCGTGTCGGTCGGCGTATATTTTCGCAAGTTCGTACATCATCATAATGCACTGACGGGAATCTGTATACGAATCCGAATAACTGTTAAACAAATAGGTCTCACAAAACCTTATAAAACCGACCGTTGTACCGACCACGAAATCACTGTCAATAAACCTCGACGGCAAATAATCGCGAAGAATACGCGCAATAACGGTAAGACAGCTCTGCTTTTTCAACTGATCTTCAAGGGTATCATTGCTATTTACCGTATAATGCAACACGAGTGCGTGCACCAATTCACTGTCGTCAGACTCCAGACAGTGGTAAAGATTACCCATATCAAGCTTTTTGCAAAACTGAATCTCGGTCTCAAAATAACAGGTTTTCAACATCTTGTGACAGTATACTTTATACTCTCTTGTCATACGGTTGACAAATACCTCGCGGAAACCGTCATACCAAAAGTCGATAAGTCCGTCGTCTCTTTCAAAAAGCAGATGGCGATAACCACGCATCAATTCGTAAAATTCCAGTTCATCGCAACCAAAGCTAAACGAATGATTAAGCGTTCCCGCCAGAACTCCGTGTCTGGAAACTGCGATACAAAACACCCGCATATCATTTTCGGTAAATATTTGACCGACCGATTGATAAAGCACGGAATCCAACTCACGGCGTTGGCCGTTTGCTTCGAGCAACATCAAATCTATCCACTTTATATAAGCCTCAACTATATCGGCGCAGTGGTGTTCTTGCATTATAAACTGCACACCTGAATCCGACAACTGCTCAATACGTGCGGCACACAGCGACACAACAAGCGGCGTTGCCGCATTAAGTTCTTCAAGATGTGCGGCGATTCTTTCGGCGGCATTACTTACGGCACAACGGTGTAAAAGTGCAGGTTTTAAGACCTTGCATATCTCCTCTTTGGAAATTTGGGACAACTCTACCGTATAGATCTCTGCGGCACCACCTGCCGTAAATTTATAATACCTCTTTTTAAAATCCTCTTCACTTAACCTGCTGCTGACTATAAACTTGACCTTGCCAAACATTTCATAAGGCAAAAATCTCAACTTCATAGCGTCGCTGTCAGGGCGCAAAAGGCCAATACCGTCTATCAAAACATAAACGGTATCGGTATCTCCGTCCAACGAGTAAAGCTCGTTGATAATATTCAACTCATCAAATACGTTGGCATTCAGATCGCGTGTGCAATCATTAACGTGTGCATACAACCAATCGGCAATTGTCTCGGCAACGCCGATGCTCGAATCAGACTGAACGGTACGTCCGCAAAAAACGCGGCATACCTTATAAGTTTTTTCCAACTCGTCTGCGATAAGACTCATCAAACAGGTCTTGCCTGCTCCGACCTCACCGCGCACATAGGTAATATCTATACCCTCGCCCTCATCCTCGGCGTCGTAAAGATTCTGAACCAACTGCTGTGCAAACTCTTTACGGTAGACCGCACGTGCGCTCAAATCTTGACCTAAAGCTTTATGAAACTCAATTTCTTCATCAAACGGAGTCACGGTACACGGACTGATTCCATCGGAAATCATACTCTTAAGGCGGGTAACGATCTCGACTTTGAGTTCGACCGATTCAAACGGAGCGTCGCCATACTGAGACAAATCTATTATATGATTTTTGTCGAAATCGGCCTTGATACGGTTCTTTAAAGCCTCCTGCCTCGGATCGTCGGTCTCGGGGTCAATAAGAAAAAGCGTTCTGTTTTTGAAATCGGATGTGTTTTCGGCACCGAAACCGTAAGCCGCCAAAGATATTTCCGTTTCGGTGATACTGCAACCCCTGAACTCATTGAGCGCATTGATCAGCACTTCGTTGCCGTCAAGCTCGACGATGGCCTCATCGATAACTTCGCCTTCGGCAACCACTCCGTATTCTTTACCCAAAATAACAACGTAAGGGTGGCCGGGCACCGCACGTTGAAGCCGTTCAAGTGCAGTGGCCAGCGACGAGCCTTCGGTCACCTGCTCGCGTTTGAACCAAAGGTCTTCAAACTGATAAAAGTCACCAAAGTAATCTAACGCAAATGTGTTGAGTTCGGGTCTTACTTCACGGTTGAACAGATCTCTTACCTGACCTGTACATTCAGTATCACCCGATATGTATATCCTCTTCATGGAGATGCCCTCGCATTAAATCATTTTTCGTAACGGTTGTTTTCCTTCTCTTTTTGAGTCTTTTCGTTAAAAGGAGATATACCGTTATGCCACATTCCTCGGTCAAAACGCCATTCGACCGATTTCTTTTTGTTGTAATAAATCGCTTGGTGCCGATCTTTATCCATTTTTTCATCAACAACAACCGCACCGCGGCACAGCATATACGCATTCCAACGTTTGCTTTCGGTCATAGCCTGTTCATCGCTACCGTAATAGTTCTCGGTTAAAGCGCCGTTTTTATGGTAAACCGGCTTCTTATTATTTTCATCCTGCTCAACGGAATCATACAATCCCAATACCAGACTTTTATGTGCCTCCGAAGACTTGGACGAAATACGGTCAACCTCACAAGAAATATATGAATTGATGGCATATACCAAGGTTTTATCGCCATTGTGTCCGCGATGACGTTTTAAAGCGGCGCGTTCAAAATCAAAATCGTAGATTTCCTTTTCGGAATATACGTTAGTATCCATGCCGACACAGCGAATGTTAAAGTTACCGCTTGAAAACCTGTTCCAACCTCCCATATCATGGGAAAGGTCATTCTCTTTTTTATGGACAACGGCAAATATCTTGATCTTGTCTTCAAGTTCTATATCGTCACCGTGCTTGGTTATCTTAACGTACTCATTGCCGTCGCTGTTGTCATACGCGTCATATACCTGCTTGTAGTTTATGCGGTCAAGTAAGGTACGCACCGCCATAGCAACCTCGACGTTGAGGTTGTCGTCACCAAGGCAAACGAACACAGCATCGGGATCGACCAAGGCATCCTTCAGCTTATCCTTAAAACTATGGCGCAAAACGTCGACTCCACCGTAAACCTTAACATTGAGTTTGGCATCCTGGGTGGGGTCTTCAGGGTTTTTATGACCGATAAGTTGAGCCATTTTGGCTTTAAGCATATCTTCGGCATCAGGTGATTTGTCAACTACATGTATAGTGATTCCTCCCGTTATACGCTGATAGAACCAACAAAGACACTTAATAAGCTCAATACCGTAGCTTCCGGCGCCAAGAACGATAACGTTAAGATCCTTATCAGCGTTTTTGCCCTTTTCGACCAAGCAGTGATAGGGATCAAACACTATGTGCTGAGCCATCATCAAAGCAGGATTCAGTCGGCGGATAAACACACCCGAAGCACCGATTCTGTCTGCCTCGGTATCGCCTTTTTCCTCTTTTTTCTGCTCCTTATCGCCCTTATTTTGTTCCGTACCGTCAGCGACGTCGGTTTTCTCACCGCCCGTTATGGTCGCAGTCGTTTCATTCGTTTCAGCCTTATCTTGATTTTCGGCAGCTTTCGGTTCCTGTTCAACATCTTCTTGCTCGACCGCAGTATACAACTGTGCCAATTTGTAATTAAGACTGTCGATCATAACACCCTTTGCATGATCAAGTGCAATAACAAAAATACCAAGATTAAAAAACAACGGCTTGTTTTCATCGTGTGCCTGTTTTTCAATATCAACAATCTCAACCGTATGATGCATATTCTCGTTTTCGTTAAAACCGAACAGATAATATCTGAAAATATGCTTTTTCGAATGCTTGTAGGCCTTTTTGTCGCGCAAACGGCGGTGAAGATCGACAATGCTCATTTTAAGGCATATTGCATTAAGCTTTTCGGCCTCGGCAATAAGCTCATGTGATATCTCGTTGTTCTGTCTGTAAACGTCGCAAAACGCAATTACAGGTGTACCTTCGGGTCGTACCGAAAAGAAATCATACACCTTTTCATCCTTCGAATTGCCTTCAAAAGAGCCATCCTTTTCGCGTTCGGGCCACGGATGTTCCATCAAAGAACGGGCGGTTGCCAATGAACGTTCATTAAGTTCGTTGAATACACAAACATCTTTTTTCTTGAGCTTGGCAAACAGCTTTCTGCGCTCCACCACGTTCTTAAACAGAGAAAAAACCGTATAAACCGCCGTAATAGCCGCAACACCGCATACAACGTAATAAGCAGCGATGTAAATGTAAGCCATCGGTTTGCAACTGAAATTATCACACACATTTTTGAACTCCAGCGTTCCGTCTAACAAAAGCAATCGCGCAGAACGGTATATTGAATCAAAAAATATGCGGATGTCACCCCAGTTCCTCTGATATTCGCTTCCGAAAAACACAAAGGTACCGGCCGCAATAACAAATACCGTGCGCAATAGTTTTCTTGCGTTTGACGTAAACTTCATTCCGACAAACGATCTCAAGGTTGTCAGATAGTAAAGCACGCCGCAAACAGCAACCAAAAACAAAATAAAGCAGTCACAAAACAAGTGCCAGTTCATATCTCTACCTCACACAAAATCAAACTATCAGTTTTTAAATATCTCGTCCACCGCGTTACCCATCAGGTGGTTCTTTCTAATAAGCTCATCGGCCAATTTTTGAACACGTGCCTTGTTTTTCTTGATAAGATCAACGGCAACGCTCATTTGTTCGTCCAGAATCTTATTGCACATCTCAACGGTATCGTTGCCGATCTCTTTTTCGTGTTCAACGGCAAGTCCGTGTTGCGAAACCATACCCAATTCATTAACCATTTTTACGGCGAGGCGTGTAGCCTTATTAAGATCGTCGGCCGCACCCGTCGAAGCACCGCCGCGTTTGCCGTAGAATACCGTTTCGCAGGCACGTCCTGCAAGGTATCCGCAAATGGTGCGTTCAAGGTCATCAACGGTAAGAATGGGCGACTCGTTTTCTTCGGTCTGAACGTAACCTCCGAAGTTGCCACGGCCCGTAACGGTGATATATCCAAGCTTTTTACCATAATGCCAATTGATAAACGCATGACCTGCTTCGTGCAGTGCAACGCGTTTAAGCGTTTCTTCCTTCCACTCGGTCTTTTCGCCGAAACGGTAGGTCTCAAACGCCTCGTCAAGCATAGCTTCGCTCAGCCCGGTCTCACCCTTCATAATCATGGTTCTCAACGCAAAGTCAATAACCGAGGCCAACTCGGCAAGACTCATACCGATAGAACGCATTGAAAGATTTTCAATAACGGCTTCGTCAAGCTTCTGACGGCTTTTCAGAAGTCTTGCGGTAATGTATTTTCTGCGGTCGTCACGGTCGGGCAGATCGACAAATATTCTGCGGTCAAAACGGCGAAGCACGGCGGCATCAAGCGCACTTTTCTGTCCGTACTGAGCATCAAAGTTGGTTGCGGCAAGAACAAAAACAGGTTTCGAAGGATTGGTCGAAAAACCGTCCATTTCATTAAGCAACGCATTGACAACGTCAGATGCCATATCATTACCCGACATACGGTCCTTTGCTATTGCATCGAACTCATCTATAAACAGAACGCAGGGCGCGTATTTACGAGCCTTTCTGAATGTTTCGTGCATACTTTCGGCACCTTTTCCTAATCCCGACTTCAAAAATGCGTTGCCCTGAGTTGCAATAAATGAAGCCGAAGATTCGTGAGCCAGAGCCTTGGCAAGCATAGTTTTACCCGTTCCCGGGGGGCCGAAAAGTATAACACCTTTGGGTGCAGGAACGCCGAATTTAGCATACTGCCTGGGATCCTTAAGATAAGAAATAAAACTCTTAAGCTCCGCCTGCGCGTCCTCTGCGCCGATTATCTGATCAAAGGTAACCGTCGAAACGTCGATGGGAGCAACAGCGTCGCGGTCCTCGGCATCAATAGCGGGAGAAATCCTCAAATTGGCTACCGAAATGGTACCGACCTCGCCGTTTTCACTCCACTCATAATTACAGTCAAAGGTCAAGACCTTATTTGCACGTCTGAGACGTCCGAGCATTTCCTCACAGTAAACAAGACGCGCAATTTCGTCAAGTTCCTGCTGAACGTCGGTCTTATGAGAATCAAAAATACCGTGTGCACCCTGCTCAAGCATTGCCTGACGCTCCTCCGAGTTCATCAACTGCGGATGGTCGCACAGCACAAAGAAAGGAATACCGTCGCGGACAAAGGTTTCAAACAGTTTTCTGCCGCTTGAATGTATATCCTCAACGTTGAGTGTCTTGTCGGCACGGTCGACAATAATATCGCAAATCACAAAATCAATGTTATTCTCGGCAATAATGTCCTTCGCGACTTCTTCGTTATCGGTCAACGTGAACTCACAACCGTTCAATCCGATCACGTCATCAAATACACCCTGTCTTTGCGAAAACAGCAAAACGTTGGACTTTTCTCTTTTTCTGAAAAGGGTAGCCGACTCTTCGTCCGTACCGTCAATATCAACCTTAACGTTGACGGTCTTTAAAGAATCAATCTTGTCCTTATCCTTTTCATAGGCAAATTTCATCCAATTATAGGCTTCGCTTGAAATAAAACTGTCGGCACGTCCCTTTAATGAACGGGCATCGGCCTTACCGCCTTCCGAGAACATCAAAGCGGCGCCAATATACTTGTCACGCTCTATTTTAATGTTTTGCTGCTTTTCAAAGGTCTCGCAATACTCGTCCATACGGCGCTCAACGATATGAATAAGATCCAACGCGCCCAACGGGTTAAACAAAACGATGTTACCCGAAGCAAAACGCGAACAGATAGCCGTCGGGAATATAGGCGCATCGGTATACTGATTCTTTTCGTTGGCCAGTGCATTAAGCACGACCTTACGGCTGATAGCACCCTGATGCTGATCCTCATTTTCATAAAGAGAACGGCCTGCATTGGTAGTCATTATTATAATAGAATTAGCAAACGAAACGTTTTCCTCGGTGAACTGATCCTGCAATATACCTGCATCAAGTATCTGCAAGAACATATGGATAACGTTTATATGAGCCTTTTCGATCTCATCAAAAAGCAGTACGCACGAAGGATTGTGCTTGACAAAATCCGTAACAACACCGGGATGACCGTTTTTGTAGACCTTGTTACTTCCTGCAAAGGCAAGTCCTGCTTCTTTTTCGTGGAAGCTACTCATATCAAAACGCTTGAACGGACGGCCCAAAGCCTCGGCAGTACATTCGGCAAGATAGGTCTTACCGACGCCGGGGGCACCTGCAAAAAGGAAGGTGGCCAATGCACGCTTGTCCTTTCGCTCGCCGCCCGATTTTATAATAGCATTGAAATAACCCGAAATCAAAGACGATATCGCCTCATCCTGGCCAAACACCTTTTGGAAAAGCTTGTTTTGAATTTCCTTTATCTCGCCAATGGTTTCCTTAATGCCTTCGGGTTCAAATTCATCAAAGAGAGAGTCGAAAGGCAAGGTATCATTGCCCGTGGCTTCATCATCGAACAGGTCGTCAAGTTCAATCTTAAGATCGGGAGTCACAATGCCGCTTTTAACATTATCGGATGCCTGAGCCCCACTCTTTTTCCCTTGCGTCGCTTCAATCTTCAGTTTATAGGCCGCCGAATTAGTGTTAAGAAATACCTGTTGAACAACATCAGAAAGCATAATCTGCGTTTTCTTGTTGCGCATTGCCGCCGAAGTTGCAAAATCAAGCGCAGCATTAAAGGTTGTTGCCTCGGTAAAACTAAACACCTTTGTTTTTTCAAGATATTCGGTCAATTTTGTGTAATAAGTATTAAGCTGACCTTCGGTAAGTATAAACTCTTTGAATACATCGGTAAACTCTTTATCGTCACAAGTGGGCGCTTCCTTCATATACTTTATCTCTAAAATCGCCATGATAAAATGTGCACTGGTAACACAAGAACTTTTATTATCCTTTTTCACCTGTTCCGCCTTAGCAATCACAGCCTCAACTATCGCCGAATTAACTACGTTTGCAGCCATTTTCTCACCCTCAAATCAGATTTCAAAATTTTAATACAAATAAATATACTTAACCTATTATATAATAACATATCACTTCAAAAATCGCAACACGAAACAACCCGAAAAGAGCCGAAATATCAAGAAAATACCAAAATAATGCAAAATTCAATGCGGCGAACCTGACTTTAGGTTCGCCGCATTGAATTCAACGTCAATCTTTATTTATAACCTTCTTTTGCCACGACCATTTACGGCATTTTGGGCATTTCATAAATCTCGTTCTGTTCACATGCATTGCCCAGACAACACTCATATAGGTCGGCACGTATCGGTGACGGCACCTGCCGCATTCGTAATAACCTGCCTCCTGCTCTATTTTGAGTGCAAACATTATACCGACCAACCCCAAAACAAATCCCGTGACCGCAAGTACCACCTTGAGCCAATCGGCCATCGGAAAATAAGCGGCGGCAAAATTGAAGCCTAAAAGAACGATTACCGAAAGCACACCGATAATTATTTCCAAAAACAACATTTTTCGGTCGTTTTCTTCCTTTTGTTTGGCCATCTCAAGGAGCATCTGCTCCGACTTTTCTTTAAAATCTTCCATAATTTTCTCTCCGTTCAATAATTCGTTTACACTGATGTTGAGCAATCCGCACAATTCAAGCATAATGGTCGAATCGGGCAAAGACCTGCCGTTTTCCCATTTAGAAACCGCACGGTCGGTAATGTTAAGTTTTTCGGCCAACTGCATCTGTGTCATACCGCAAGTCTTCCGACACTCGGCAATAAACCTTCCTGTTTTAACCTGATCCATTCATAATTCCTCCCATCAATCACATCATAATTAAACGGAGTAAAAAAAGTCTACATACCAACGGTTGAGGAGTAAAAATTCTCCCTCGACCGAAAGTAGAATCAAAAACAATATAGATTATAATACCATTATTATGCAAAACATCAAGCAATTTAGGCGAAAATATCTTTAGCACCATAAGTTTTGCCTTTCGGCAAAACTGTTCTCATCCAAACTCTTTCTCCGCAAATCAAAACAGGCACCACGCAAGGTGGTGCCTGTTTTGATGGCGGAGAAAGAGGGATTCGAACCCTCGAACCGCTTTTAACGGTTACACGATTTCCAATCGTGCGCGCTCGACCAACTACGCGATTTCTCCATTGGTTACCCGACTATTATAATGGCTTTATCACAAAAAATCAAGTATTATTTTTAATGTTTCGCTAAAATTTTGAAAACTTTTAATAAAACGCTCTTAAAATCGACATAAAATCAATAAAACAAAACTTTTTCTCTTGTAATTACTATAAAAATATGGGATAATGTATTGTAATTCTAAAACGACGGGATGATTTTCGTCCCCGAAGTTATGTTTGAGAGGGATAATATGACAAATAATTCAACTTCTGAAAAGCGCGGCAACTTTACCGGCAAACTCGGTTTTGTTCTCGCCGCAGCAGGCTCTGCGGTCGGCCTCGGTAATATCTGGCGCTTCCCCTACCTCGCGGCTGAATACGGTGGCGGTATTTTCCTGCTCGTCTATCTCATCCTTGCGGTAACCTTAGGCTTCGCACTTATGTCGGCTGAAATTCTTATCGGACGTAAAACCGGCTTGAGCGCTATCGGTGCCTTCAAAAAGCTGGACAAGCGTTTTTCCTTTGTTGGAATATTGGCTTCGATCGTTCCTGCCATCATCCTCCCGTATTACTGTGTAATCGGCGGTTGGGTAGCAAAATACATTGCCGTTTTTGCCACAGGCAAATCCCACGCGGCGGCAGGTGACGAATATTTCGGTAATTTCATTTCGGGCACAGCTCAACCTATCGGTTGGTTCCTCGTTTTCTTGGGACTCACCGCTTTAGTCGTTCTCTTCGGTGTTGAAAAGGGTGTTGAGCGTGTTTCTAAGGTTATGATGCCCTTATTGGTGATTATGATCATCGGCGTCACCGTCTACATTCTCTGCCAACCCGGTGCTATTGAAGGTGTAAAATACTACCTCATACCCGACTTCAAGCACTTTAAAGCCACCACCATTCTGGCTGCAATGGGTCAGTTGTTCTACTCAATGTCTTTGGCAATGGGTATTATGATCACCTATGGCTCTTATATGAAAAAGGATGTAAACGTTGAGTCCTCGGTACATAATATTGAAATTTTTGACACCGGTATCGCCTTTTTGGCAGGTCTTATGATCGTTCCCGCCGTCACCGCCTCGGGTGCCGATATGGGAAAAGGTCCCGGCCTTATGTTTGCCGTTCTCCCCAAGGTTTTTGACGGTATGACCGGCGGTGTTGTTATCGGTCTTGTGTTCTTCGTGCTCGTTTTCTTTGCCGCTATCACCTCATCAATTTCTTTGATGGAGACCGTTGTTTCCATTGTCAAGGATAAATTCAAGGTCAGCCGTACTGTAAGCTGTATACTTGTTTTCGTGCTTTGCTTGGTACTCGGTATTCCTTCGGCACTCAGCAACGGCGGTATTTTGAGCAGTGTTAAAATCATTGGTCTTGGCTTCCTCGACTTCTTTGATTTTATAAGCAACAGCGTTCTTATGCCGATTGTCGCCCTTATCACCTGCCTCTTCATCGGTTACTTCTTAAAACCCAAGACCCTTATTGAAGAAGCCGAGCTTGAAGGTAACAAATTCAAGCAGAAGGGCCTTTTCACCGTCGTAATCAAATACATTGCTCCCATCTGCATCGTACTTATCCTCGGCTTCTCGGTTCTCGAAGCCCTCGGTGTTATCAAGGTCTGATATTCAAAACCGAACAAAAACCTATACAAAAAAGCCTTTGAAGGAGTACCTTCAAAGGCTTTTACTTTTTAGACTGTTTTTTTCATCTTTTCCAAAGAAGCCAATATCTCGCCATGGTCACGGTAAGCATAACTGTATACCTCAATAAGACAAGCGCCGTCGTATCCGTCAACATCAAGTCTCTTGAAAAGGCCGCCAAAATCAAAACCACCGTTACCCGGCAACATACAGTCAACCTCTTTGTTGTGGTCACTGATATGCACGTTGATAATATTTCCGCGCATTGCCTCATACATAGCCTCAACACCGCAACCGTCACGCACCGCCTGTTTAACGTCGAGGGTAAACTTCAGTTTGTCGTCGGTCAGTTTACGCATTTCAAGAATATTTTCGGGTGTTGCACCTCGGTAACGGTTGACGTTTTCGTGACAGACAGCCACACCGAACTCGGCCGCCGCACGGTTCATCTGCATCAGACGTTCACAGTATTCTTCCATCGGAATATGCCCTTTTAAACTGTCGCCGTGGAGCACTATCGCCTTGGCACCGAGTTCAGCCGCCGCATAATAATACTTCTTGTAATACTCAAACGAATCGTTATAGCGTCTCGGATAACCCGAAAACAGAAAATATGGCTCACCGACCGAACCGCACGGATGTATAGAACACACCTCAATACCGTAATACTCACGAATTTTACGCAGCTCGGCAATAAATTCAGGGCTTAATTCACTTGGACTGTTAAAAAATATCTCGGTGACCTCTACCCCGTTTTTGCCCAAAAAATCCAACGCTTTTTCGGTCTCTAAAGGATAAAGACTTGCCGAAGAAATACCAATTTTCATCTTCAGTCCTCCTTCGGTGTTACAAATACAGTTTTGTTGGTCTTATAAATAACCATACCGGGCCTTGCACCCTGCGGTTTTTTCACGTACTTGACCCTTGTGTAATCGACAGGAACCGCCGAAGACTCGGCCGCCTTGGAATGAAGTGCCGCCAACCTTGCCGCGAACAGAACGGTGCTGTCGGGCAGTTCCTGACCCTTGCAACAAACAATAACGTGCGACCCGGGAATATTTTTAGTGTGAAACCACATATCACCGTCATCGGCCGTTTTAAGCGTCAGCTCGTCGTTCTGTCGGTTATTCCGACCGACCAATACTCTGAACCCGTCGGGCGACTCAAACTCCAACGGTGCCGAAGCCTTGACCTGCTTTTTACGGTCACCGCCGCGGCGAAGATAACCTGCCGCCTGCAGTTCGGCCTTGATCTCATTAAGCTCCGCCACCGATTCGGCACGACTCAATTCGTCGGCAACGCTTTCCATATACTGCAATTCAGCCTCAGACTCCTCAATCAGTTGACCCAAAAGTCCTGCCGCATTGCAACACTTTTTATACTCTTTAAAATACCTTTGAGCATTCTGTGCAGGGGTCAGTGCGACGTTCAAAGGAATCCTCACGGTTTTCAGTTCGGGGTCGTAATAATTCTGCACGTCGATATACGGAACTGTGCGCTCAACCGCATAAAGATTAGCCTTTAAAAGTTCACCGTAAATGCGCCACTTTTCGCCATCGGCACACTTTTCCTGTTCTTTTTTACGAATTATTATCTTTTTGGATATTCTCTGAATAAGATTATTTACCAATTTCGACAGTTCATTCGAAGCACTTCTTATGCGCTCTTTTCGGTCACGCTCGGCGAAAACGGCTTCCAAAAGGCTTGACAGACTGTCCCGCCTTTGGCGCTCGGCCGACAGGCCGTACTGCGTAATATCCATATATGAAAACTCAAACGGCACTCCGTTGGCATCAATCAACATTGTAGGTTCAACGTTTTCAAGTCGTAACCTGAACGTCTCAAGCTGTGCCGTCAAGCGTGAAATTTCGCTAGTATCAAGGCAGTTTGACACCTTGTCGGTATCAATATCGGCACGTACGCAAAGTTCACGTGCTATCAACGGCGACAGTCCGTCAACCACCGACACCAACGCTTTGGCCATCGGCATTGACTGTGACATAACCGTCGAGACCAATTCACTGCTTTCTGTTTTAAGCACGTTCGACTTTTCCTGCTTTTCGGGGTAACTGTAAACGGCGCCCGGTTGAATAAGCCGCGCACCCGACTCGATATCCGACCGCTTTAACGAATCAATTATCCTGCCGTCGTTTCCTACCAGAATCAGATTTGTCTGTTTACCGATAAGCTCGGTCACCAATTTCAAAGTAACGCGGTCACCAAGCTCGTTCATACCTTCAAAAACAAGTGTGACCATACGTTCAAAGCCGTTATCCTCGACCGACTGAAACCTTGCGCCCGACAAATGCTTTCTGAGTAACATACAGAACATTGGCGGCTCGGACGGATTTTCAAAGGAACTCTCGGTAAAATTCAACCTCGGTTGCGACGGTCTTACCGAAATAAGCAACCGCTTTCCGCCCGAAGCAGAGCGCAACAATAACACCAGTTCTTCTTTCGAAGGCTGGTGTATTTTATCAATTCGTGCGTTCTCGAGCTTCGAACACAGTTCTTTTTTCAACCCATACAGAAAAATTCCGTCAATTGCCATCTTTATTTCCAATCAATCGGTCAATGCCGAGCAAAGCCTCGCAAAGCACCGCATATTTTTCTTTTTTACTCTCAATCGATTTTATATCATCGGCCAATTTTGCAATAATTCGGCGCTTTCGGGTAATATATTCGAGTTCATCAGACTCTAAATTTTCACCCAATTTGCCGACAAAATAAAACAACGGGTCGCACAGTAGTTTCTCACCCGTATATACCGCCTTCATAACGGTATACACCCTTCCCTGCGCCTTGACGGCTCGTTCCATCACGATCTGAAACCCGTTATTGCATAAGTATTCTCTTAAATCCTCAACCGCCGTCATAGGTTGTAAAATCAACTCATACCGAGCATCCTTTACCCACAATGCGGCCTCGAGAATACGTGCAATCAAATCGCCGCCCATACCCGCAATAACAAAGGTATCGGCCTCAGAAGGTGCGACGGCGGCCAGGCCGTCACCCTTACGAATAATTATATTATCAACGCCCGCATTCTCCACGGTGGCTCGGGCGTTGTCAAGCGGTCCGTCACTGACGTCGCAGGCAAAAGCCCTGACCGCAATTTTATTCCTTACAAGAAATACCGGAAGATAAGCGTGGTCGGTGCCGATATCGGCAACCGTCGACCCCACTCTTATCATTCCGGCTATTTTCTTTAATCGGTTGTCAACCGACATTATTTGCTCTCCAGATAAGCGTTGATCTTGTTGAGAAGAGCTTCACAATCGGTACCGTGTACCTTGCAGGCATCCTCAATGGACTCGCCGCGCGAAGCGGGACATCCGAGGCAGTGCATACCGATCTCAAAGAAGAACTGAGCAGTTCCTCTGTCCATATCGAGAATATCTCCGATAAGCATATCTTTTGTAACCTTCATAATTTTTTCCTCCTGATATTTCAAAACGGCCAAGCCGATTTGTGTAAATTTATTCGATGCCCGATTCCTTAAACTTCTTTTCGGCAAACGATTTGAACCAACAGTATATCGCCTCACCGAGTTCGTGGTAAACGGGATCGCCGTCGTGGGCGCACAGCATTGCGAAGGTCTGACCAATACGGCGGACAACCTCTGTACCTCTGCGGTATGCAAGATAATAGAACGAGAACGCGCCCGTATCACCGACCGCCTTATAAAGGTCGGGATCAACCGCTTCAAGTCGGTTATTAAAGCTCGTTTTGGCGGTTTGGAAAACAACCGAACTCTGATTGTTTTCCTCCAACGAAACAATAGCGGCAAAGGTCATCATAATACCGCGTTGAATGGCCATAGTCTCATCCAGAGTCTCGCCCTCTTCAACGGGAAAACTGTTGATATGTCCGACGACCTCGTCGGCCAACAGTTTACCCAAAGCCTTGGCTTTGTCAATGTTGCCTTTTGCGTTCTCGCGATTATATTCGTCGGTCAAAACCAAACCGTCGTTGACTTTAGCTTTTTTAGCCGAAGGCACCGCGATCTTGATATCTTCATCAAACATACTGTCACCCCTCTTTTTAATTAGAGTTCCTCTTTGACCTTTTTTAAGGCCGAAGCCAACTGGTCGGGACAAGACGTCGACTTAAAGCCGCATCTAATCCCTGCAAGACGTTCAATAACGTCATCGAGCTTCATACCCTCGCACAAAGCGGCAATGCCCTTCAAATTGCCGTTGCAGCCGCCTCTGAACTGAACCGAACGAACGATTCCGTCCTCAACGTCGAAGGTAATGGTGCTTGAACAGACACCTTTAGTATTATACGTATGGGTCATTATTATCTATCCTTAAACTTATTGCTTCTTACGGGATGGCGAAGCTTTCTCAAAGCCTTGGCCTCGATCTGACGGATTCGCTCACGGGTAACGTTAAACTCGGTACCAACCTCTTCAAGGGTGTGACAGCGACCGTCTTTAAGACCGAAACGCAGACGGATAACGGCTTCCTCGCGGGGAGTAAGCGTTTTGAGAACCGAATCAATATCCTCGTTGGTAATGGTCTTCAAAGCGGCATCATCGGGAGCCAAAGCATCCTCATCACGGATGAAGTCCATCAAACGGCTGTCTTCCTCGGGACCGATGGGGGTCTCCATCGAAACGGGTTCCTGAGCGACGCGCATAATTTCACGTACACGCTCGACCGAAAGATCCATCTTCTCGGCTATAAGCTCTTCACTCGGCTCATGTCCGTTTTCGTGGAGCAACTGACTCTGAACCTTCTTGAGACGGTTAATGGTCTCGACCATATGAACGGGAATACGGATGGTTCTGGCCTGGTCGGCAATAGCACGGGTAATGGCCTGACGAATCCACCACGTTGCATAAGTAGAGAACTTGAAGCCCTTGGTGTGGTCAAACTTCTCGACCGCCTTGATAAGACCGACGTTGCCCTCCTGAATAAGGTCAAGGAAGTGCATACCGCGGCCGACGTAACGCTTGGCAATGCTGACAACAAGACGCAAGTTGGCCTCAGTCAGACGCTTTTTGGCGGCGGCATCACCCTCACCTATTCTTTTGGCAAGTTCAATCTCCTCGTCGGGAGTAAGCAACAAAACACGGCCGATATCCTTTAAGTAAACCTTAACGGGGTCATCAAGCGAAACGGTATCCATTGAAGCAACCGCTTCTTCCAGCTTTTCAACATCCTCGATCTCGGTCATCTTTATGTCGTCGTCGGTAGGCTCGATGAAATCGAGGTCAAGAAGCGGAGGCTCCATCTCAAGAGTTTCAAGGTTATCGGGAGCATCTTCGTCCATATCAAGGAAATCATCCTTAGGATCGACATCATCAGGCTTGGTATAACTGTCTTCCTCAATGATGTCGGTATCCTTTACAACCTCCTCTGCGGCGGCTTTAGCCGACTTTCTGGTTCTTTTCTTTTCTTCCATTTATATTTCCCCCATATTCCGAACAGGTTATTTAGGCCCGTTCTTTTTCTTTTCTTTGGATAATTTTGCCATTGCCTCGGCCCACGCGGCATCGTCAAGTGACGAAACATCGGGGTTTTCGGCGGCATTTTTTTCTTCTAATATAACCGAAATGCTGTCCTCCAATACCTGTTTGGCATTTTCAACGTCGGCATTGACGGTCAACAGTTTGGTGATATACGCTACCTGCTCGGGTGTAAATCCGTCACCCAATAAAACAAGGTCAAAGCTGTGCCCCGTTTCGAGAATTTCACAGACCCTTTGAAAAACCTTTTTATTAAAGTCGGTCAGAAAATCCGAAACGTCGATTTTTGACTTAATATACTCCAGCATATCGGGATGCTTGGCCATTATTGAAATAACCGCTTCCTCGGCCGCTGCCGCACGTTTGAACTGTTCTCTTTGCGGATTAACGGGATTCTTCTCAAGTTTGGGAGCCGTTATTTCCTGCAGCTCCCTTTTAGTTTGGAATCGGTAATTTTTATTTTCGGCATTCTTGATTATGGATTGCAGTTGTTCTTTCGAGACGCCGTATTTTGCCGACAGTTTTCCGGTATAAAGTTCAACCGCTATCGGGTCTTTCAATGCGGCCAAAACCTCACAAGCTTTGTTAAGATACTTTAATTTACCGTCGGTCGCCGTAAGATCAATACCCCTGGCCGCTACAACCAGCTTGTACTCCAAAGCCGTCATAGCATTATCAATAAGGTGTTGGAACTTATTATTGCCGTGTTTTTTGATGAATTCATCGGGGTCTTTGCAGTCGGGCAATCTCAGAACCTTGATATCGACACCCACACTCTCTAAGATCGAAATGGCGCGGTCGGTCGCCTTTTCACCTGCCGAGTCGGCATCCATGGTCAGAACGACCTCTTTGGTATACCTCGCAAGTAACCTTGCCTGTTCTTCGGTGAACGATGTTCCCAAAGCCGCAACGGCGGTGGTAAAGCCTGCCTGGTGAAGCGCAATAACGTCCATATTACCTTCAACCAGAATGGCCTGCTTTGAGCAGTCAGACTTGGCGAAGTTCAAAGCGAACATATTATGACTTTTTTTATAAACGGGCGTGTCCGACGTATTTATGTACTTGCCGCCCTGCTTTTCGTTGCCGGGCATCGCACGTCCGC
The DNA here is from genome assembly GCA_017629275.1 of Clostridia bacterium. Classification (GTDB taxonomy): domain Bacteria; phylum Bacillota; class Clostridia; order Oscillospirales; family Acutalibacteraceae; genus UMGS172. The sequence goes on along the minus strand of JAGBXM010000109.1, from coordinate 7,214 downwards.
TGAACCCGATAACCTTGCCGTGAATGTTGATGATCGGGAACATTATTCTGTTACGGAAACGGTCATAGGTGAAATTGCGTCCGTTTTTGTCCTTCTTTTCAGACTTGCCCGTAAGGTCGGCCATACTTATAACGTAATCCGAAAAACCCTTGGAACGCAGGTGATTTTCCAGCGCGTGCCAGTCGTCGGGTGCAAAACCCAGACCGAAACGCTTAATGGTTGAGATACTCAATCCACGTCCCAAAAAATAATCAAGCCCAGACTTTCCTTGCGGACTCATCAGCACTTGATGGAAAAACCGCCCCGCCTCACTGTTACACTCATAAATATCTTTTTTGAGCCGCGCTTCCTTGTCGTCCTTGCCGTCCTCGGGCATTCTCAGTCCTGCTTTGTCGGCAAGACGGCGAACCGCATCGATATAATCGAGATTTTCCATCTTCATCGTAAAGGTGATGATGTCACCGCCCTGGCCGCAACCGTAACAGTAATACGAGCCGCTCTCGGGGTACACGGTAAACGAAGGTGTTTTCTCGTTATGGAAAGGACAAAGACCGACAAGATTACTGCCGCGACGTTTAAGCGCAATAAACGGTGACAACACCGACTCAATGTCATTACGGTATTTAAGTTCCATCAAAAATTCCTGCGGTAGTGCCACTTTCGGTCTCTCCCCTTTCTTAAAATTTAATATACCATCAAGCTTGTCCCCAAAATGGGACACGCAAATTAACTTTCATAAAATCCTTACATAAATATTATTCGAAAAAATATTACAATTTACTTTAATTTTTTTAAAATAATACAAACTTTTTATATTTATACCTCAGCGAAGCCCTCACTCACGATTTGAGGCTCAAGCCGACCGCAAAAAACTTCTTTGAATTTGTCGTCCAAATTCACAAAATCTGAGGCGGTAATGGAAAATTTCACCTTGACTTCGTGGGTGAACTCGTTGCCGTCTACCTTGCCGCCGCAGTCGTTTATCAGCCTTTCGACCTGCGCGTGGTCGGGATAACCGCAACCAACCACACATTGATAGCACACGCGCATCAGAGCGATACCCGCCTCTTCAACCGCTAATCGGGCGGCGGCGGTATAGGCGCGCACAAGACCGCCCGTGCCGAGTAAAACTCCGCCGAAATAACGTGTGGTGACGATACAACAGTCACAAAGGCCCTGTTTACGCAGTACCTCCAGAGTCGGCATACCTGCCGTCGAATGCGGCTCGCCGTCATCGGAATAACGCGCTATGTTGTTTTCCCTTAAAATGTAGGCATAAACGTTGTGTCTCGCACCAAAGGTCTCACTGCGCCTTTTGGCAATGTGATCCAAAGCCTCCTGCTCAGTTGTGCAGGGAATGACCGACCCGATAAATCTGGAACGTTTTTCCTCATATTCGGCCGTCGCCGCCTTTTTAACCGTCTTATAGCTCATTTCGTCACCCTCCCTTCAATGGAACAAAAAGCCGCAGTTGTAAAGTACAACTGCGGCCAATGTTGAAACAATTATTTAGCATCCAAGCCAAAACGTTTTTTGAATCTGTCTACGCGACCACCGGTATCAACAAGCTTCTGTCTGCCGGTAAAAAACGGATGACACTTGGAGCAAATATCCAAACGGATATCTTTCTTGGTTGAGCGAGTTTCAAACTCAGCTCCGCAAGCACACTTTACAACAACTGTCTCATACTGCGGATGAATACCCTCTTTCATACTGTCACCCCTCTCCTTTTCTTCACATCAGTAATGGAATAATACCACACCTTTATTCAAAATGCAAGTATTATTTTCAAAAAATCTCTATTTTTTTAATTCATTTTCTCACCCACGCATAGATTTAGTGATATTTTGAAATATCTCGACTATTTTAAACCTTGCTTTATACCTCTGAGGACGTGTCACAATGTCACTTTGCGAGTCGCTCAAAGCCTCGGAAAAATCCTTCTTGCCCCGTGCGGCCGCAGGAATACAAACGCTCGGAAACATAACGCACCACCAATTCTTACCGTCCGCCTCGCCTATCAACACCCTTAAAGCCTCATAGTTACCCGCAGGAAGCGAAAAGCCTTCGTAGTCACGCGTTTCAAACCAGGTATCCTTGAGTTCTACCTTCACCGCGTAGCCGTAGCCGTTATCCGAAACTATTTTTTCTGCAACGCTTTTAAACAACGGCAAATGCTCTCTTGCCGCCGTTTCGGCTTCGCCGACACTGTGACAGTTTTCAAATACCTCTTGTGATACCTGCAAAATACCGTCGCGCACCTTTAGCTTCAAGGCTTGGTCCTCGGCCGAATCGGAATTGGCCAACACGTGAAGCCTTAAAACGTTTTCACGAATAACGTCACACTTGGCTGAAAATCCGCAAATGTTCAAGGTTATCAACAGTACCAACGCACAGGCCAAAGCTCTGACGGCTGATTTCGGGTCGATATGTTGACAAATTCTTTTAAGTAAACTCATAAAAACACTCCTGTCAAAAATTTCCTTCACGGAAAATATTGGCAGGAGTTGAAAATTTTATTCATTTATTTCAACGCCGTTTTCCAACGGCTCGGTCACAAAGCTCAGAAAGTCTGCTTCGGCCAATTCAAAAGCCGCGGCTTCAGCATTTTCTTTATCTTCAAAAACCGATATGACCGACGGACCTGCACCCGACAGACCGCAATAGACCGCAAGGTGACGCTTAGCAACGGTTCGTGCCTCGCTCAAAGCCGCGCCGTCCGACACCGACTCAAAGCAATTATATGCACCGTTGAAAATATCGGTCAGTTTACCCAACTTTAACCCCGACAGCACGGCGGCCGTGTCGGGACGTCGGCGGTCAGAATCGGAATCGAGCGCACGGTACATATCCCCCGTCGAACTCTTTACACCTTTTTTGGCAACGACGATGTAACACTTGGGTAAACAAGTAAGATCGGTCATTATTTCACCGATGCCCTCGCACAGCTTGGTGCCGCCCAACATACAAAACGGCACGTCAGCGCCCAATTTCAGGGCAATTTCCAGAAGCTTTTCTTGGGATAAAGGGTTGCCGCTCAATTTGTTCAATGCGACTAAGGTGGCCGCGGCATCGGCACTGCCGCCACCTAAGCCTGCCGCTTCGGGAATGTGCTTTTCAATATAAATATCGGCGCCCGAACTAAATCCTGCCGCCTCAAAAAACACCTGTGTCGCCTTAAAGCACAGATTATCTTGGCCCGACAGCCGTTCGTCGGAGCATCTGACCGAGATCTCATCAGCCAACTCGACGTTGAGAATATCGCTCAACGAAACCGATTGAAAAACCGAACAAAGCGTATGATACCCGTCGTCACGTTTACCCGTAACGTCGAGTGATAAATTGACCTTTGCGTTAGCCTTAACCTTCATTTTTTATATCTTCCAAAAATTCACCGATACGGCGAATAGCCTCTTTTATGTGGTCGACCGAATAGCAGTAAGATGCTCTGACGTGGCCCTCTCCGCTTTCACCGAAAGCGTTACCGGGCACTATTGCAACCTTCTTGGAATAAAGCAATCTTTCGCAGAATTCCTCCGACGAAAGACCCGTCGACTTTATGCTCGGGAAAGCGTAAAACGCACCTTTAGGCTCAAAGCATTCAAGTCCCAAGGCGTTGAATCCGTCCACCATCAGACGGCGGCGCATATCATATTCCTCAACCATTGCCTCAATGTCGGGGCGTCCGTTTTTAAGTGCCTCAATAGCGGCATACTGCGACGTGGTCGGTGCCGACATAATGGCAAACTGATGAATTTTGGTCATCTGTGTCAGAATCGGCTCGGGACCGCAGGCGAATCCCAAACGCCAACCCGTCATCGAATAGGTCTTGGAGAAGCCGTTGATGACAACGGTGCGCTCCCGCATTCCGTCAAGCGACGCTATCGAGACGTGACGGTTGCCCGTGTAGGTAAGCTCCGAATATATCTCGTCCGAAATGACAGCTATCGAAGTACCGCGCAAAGCCTCGGCAACAGCCTCAAGATCCTCACGCTCCATAATGGCACCCGTCGGGTTGCCGGGGTAAGGTAAAATAAGCAGTTTGGTGCGGTCGGTAATGTGACTTTTCAGTTCCTCGGCGGTAAGGCGGAACTCGTTTTCGACCTTGGTCGAAATAATAACGGGAACACCGCCTGCAAGCCTTACGATAGGCTCATAGCAGACAAAACTCGGCTGGACTATCAATACCTCGTCGCCGTAACCGACTATGGCACGGACCGCGGCATCAATAGCCTCACTGCCTCCGACCGAAATAAGCACTTCGGACTTCGGGTCATATTCACAGCCAATTTCGGCCTTCATATAATCGCTGACGGCCTTTCTTAATTCAAGAATACCCCAGTTGGAGGTATACTTGGTCTTGCCGTCCTGCAACGACTTGATACCTGCCTGACGGATGTGCCACGGTGTCTGAAAATCGGGTTCACCGACACCTAAGGATATAACGTCATCCATCTCAGCGGCAATATCAAAAAACTTTCTGATACCCGACGGTTTAATGTCAACAACGGTCGGGTTCAACAACTTCATATAATCCATCAAAACGAAATCTTCTCCCTGTCATCCTTATTGTCGCCGATAAGCTCAATGTCAAGTTCCTTATAACGACGGAGAATAAAATGAGTAGCGGTCGAAACAACGTATTTCATCGGTGCCAACTGCTTGGCAACAAACATAGCGACCTCCTGGAAGGTCTTGCCCTTGACGATTACACAAAGATCATAACCGCCCGACATAAGATAGACCGTCTCTACCTCGGGATACTTTTTGACCTGCTCGGCTATCTGCTCGAAGCCGACGTCGGGCTGCGGCTCGACCTTCAGCTCGATAATGGCCGAAACCATTGCGCTATCAAGACGCTCCCAGTCGATAACGGCCTTGTAGCCGCGGATAAGTCCTTCCTTTTCCATTTCCGAAACCTGAGATTTCACGTCATCCTCCGAAAGGCCGGTCATAACCGACAACTCGTGCACGGTATATCTCGCATTTTTGCAAAGTAATTTCAAAAGCTTAACGTTCATATTTTTTCTCCTTAAATACGCCAAAGTTTTAATCAAATTTTATCGGCAACGGTGTGCGATGCTGATAAAGTGTAATATATTTAAATCCTGCCGCCTCGGCCATTTCATAGGCTTCGGCAACACCGCGACCGACGTCGTGCGCACTATGCGCGTCGGAACCGACGGTAATATATTCTCCACCCAACTCTTTGAACCGCTTGACGATGTCAAAATCGGGGTGGAATTTATAGGTCTTGCCCAACATAAGAAACGGGGAACCCTTTGTGTTGATTTCAAGAGCCTTGCCGTTATGTGCCAAAAGTTTTAATATTTCATCCAACTGCTCATTGTATTTTTCAATATTGAACTCGGCCAAAACCTCTTCGGGGAAATACCGCAACGGAAAGGTAAGATGAGCCAAAGTATCAAACCCGTTCCACTTGACCGTTTCATATATCTCGTCAAGATATTTCGGGAACAGTTGATCAATGTGATTATGCTTCTGCTTCATATCGTAGTGTAAAAAACTTGCCTTGCGGCGCTTTAATCTATGTACCGAAGCCACAACGTAGTCAAATTTGTTTCTCAAAACGTCCTTGACCGCCGCCGTATCCCTCGCGGGTGAACCTAACTCAATACCGCACGATACAATCAACTGCCCATGGAAAACGTTTTTGGCCTTTTTGATCTCAAAAGCCGCCTGACGGCAGATGATGTCCTGTTTGGATGAACGATAGTCAATAATGTTGCAATGGTCGGTGACCGCAATGGCACGAAGCCCGTGTGCCACCGCCTTCTCACACACCAACGTCACCGAATGGTGCGCGTCGTGCGAATTGTCGGAATGCACGTGCAGATCCATCAGATTACGGTAAGCCAATCCCCCACCCCCAAAGTGAACGATAAGTAAAAACGAATAATGAATAGCAACCCTACTATTCCAATATATAACTATACATTGTAATAATACCACTTCTCTCCATCATTTACAAGTACTTATTTCAATCAAATCTACTTGCCATTTCAGTCAAACCCACAACGTAGGGACCGACCTCCCGGGCGGTCCGACGGTAAATCCAACCATCCTACCAACTCCAAACGACACAACAAAACCCATATCCTCCCCTCGTAGGGGCGACCCAACAGGGTTCGTCCCCTCTGTCACGAACACCTCGTGACAACTCTCCATTTCATGGGGAGTTGCCTGTGTGCGCCCACAAAGGTAGACTCAATCTTCAAATTTTTGTGGTTAGTTTCGTGGTTAGTAAAATAAATAAAATATGCTATTTTTTTAAAATTTTTAAAATAATTTATTAAATTTATTAAAGCAAAAACACACAAAAGCCGCATAACAAAAGAAAAAAACCTGCATTTCTGCAGGTTTTTGTTCTGGCGGAGTAGGAGAGACTTGAACTCTCGCGCCGGTTACCCGACCTACGCCCTTAGCAGGGGCGCCTCTTCACCAACTTGAGTACTACTCCATAGTTGCCAAATTAAAAGAATATATTTAATTTTCCGCTGTTTGGAAATTTAAACCAAAAATGGCGGAGAGGAAGGGATTCGAACCCTTGTGGGGTTGCCCCCAAACGGTTTTCAAGACCGCCTCGTTATGACCACTTCGATACCTCTCCGTTTAAAACGTCGCGACCGAGCCGTCAACCAAACGTGTACGGACTTACCCAACGCCTAAAGATTTTAACATAAACAAACGTCAATGTCAACACCTTTTTCGCGAAAATTTATTGTATCATCCCCGCTTTGTCTTTTCTCTGAACTTTGACGGCGAAAAGACTACTGCATCAAACCTTAAATACTCAACCAAATGGCAACGCTACGGCATTGTTATCGACACCTCCGATGAAAAACTGCTTGCAACATTAACGGCTTATAAAGCAACCTTCTGGAATAATAAAATCCATTTTCTCTTCGGTGTAAGCGGTGCTACCGCATACTTCGATAACGCTCAGGTCATTGAGGTTCAGACCGTTCCTGAAGCTGTTCCCGATGAAGGGAATGCTTCTGCAGCCGCTTCTATCCGTGTAGCAAAAGCCGCTGAAGACAATAACGGCAAATATCAGTCGGCAGGTCTTCGCTTCAGAGCCACCGTCAACAACGAAGTTAAAGAAACTGCGGATGAAATGGGCTTCATCGTTGCCCCATCTTCCGCCATCAAGCTTGACACCGATTGGTACAAATTCGAAAACGGACTTAATT
>JAGBXM010000108.1 GCA_017629275.1 Clostridia bacterium | reverse complement strand
GGTATTGCCAACGGACTGGGAGTGGGTGACAATACCAGAGCAGCACTTATTACCAGAGGACTGGCCGAAATTGCTCGTCTTGGCACAGCTATGGGCGCAGATACGAGCACATTTATGGGTCTTTCGGGTCTTGGTGACCTTATCGTTACCTGTATGTCACAGCACAGCCGAAATAACCGTTTCGGAAACCTTGTCGGTCAAGGTGTTGAGGTTAAAGAGGCTTTGGCGACCGTCGGTACGGTCGAGGGCTATTATGCCGTTGAAATTGCGGTGCGTCTTGCTGAAAAATATATGGTCGATATGCCTTTAACGGCACAATGCTATAATATTCTTTATAAAAATGCATCTGCATTTGAGGCAATTAAAAATCTTATGAACCGTCCCGGAAAGCCCGAGGAAGAACCATGGATAAACTGACCGTAAACTGCCATAAAGCAGGTGACAGCGATGAGTAGCGGTTTGAAAATCCGTCTGCCGTATTTGATTTTGGCGGCCGTGCTGTTGGTTGTTGAGGTTCTTATCGGTGCATTTGTGCACGATGATTTTATCCGTCCCTTTGTGGGTGACGTGCTGGTTACAATGCTCTTATGTGCGCTAGTCAGGGTCATTTTTCCGAATTGGCGGTATCTTGTACCGTGTGTTTTGTGCTTTTCGTTTGCCGTCGAAATGGTACAGCTTATACCGATTGATATTGAAAATGCAGTTTTAAGGATTGCTTTGGGCTCCACATTCGACGTTATTGACCTTGTGTGTTACACCGTAGGTTGTTTGCTGTTTTTCATTGGTGAAAAGACTTTGAAAAGAATATAAATTTATTCCACCCCGAGGAAGTGTTGCAACTTTCTCGGGGTATGTTTTGCCCAAATTTGATATTTAGGGGTAAAAAGTTTATTGATTTTGGTCGAAAGTAGCGTAAAAAGTGCCGATATTTTGTAAATTGTGAAAAATATTCACAAAATTTGTGAATTTGCTTCACAATTTAATACTTTTGTGTTATAATGATAGCAGACGTGGAAACAAATTTTCAAAGAAAATTTGACAACGATCATTGCAATAGCCGTGTGGAGGTGGGTCGATTGAAGTATTATACAGTTGAGGTCGTATGCCGGTCGAGTGAGAGGGTCGAAAAGGTGCAGTGTTATTCTGAATACCGTGACGGTGAATTGTTCGTTGTACCGTTGGGATGTGATGAGTGTAACCATTCTTATGACTGTTATCGTTGCAGGGTAAACACAGGCAGGTCGATCATGGAGGAAATCGAACTGAAAACTTGTGAAGAGGAAGGAGAACTTTTATATAATTAAAATTTAGTGTAGACAAATTTGCGGTTATGTGTTACACTATCTGCAGAAAATAAACAGAGTAGAAACCGATGCGTGAGTTAATAAAAGTCGCATAAGATTGCGATTTTATTCGATTTTCGTTAACTTGTAGTGCCTCAAAGAACGGGGAGTTGTCTTGAGGACGAAGGGTCTGAGACCTGCGGTATCGGTTTCGCATCCCGCTGTCTTAATGAGAAGAATATTGGACTTTCAGTCGCATAAAGCCTCTTATTATTTCAACGAAGATGTAATGGGAGGTTTTTTATTTGTCTAAAAAGAATAATTCGGAATACACAAAGGCAATTGCAATACTTGGCGTACTGTCGGCGGTGGCCGCTGTATCGGCCGGAACTTTCCCTATGGGACTTACGGTAAGAATAGGCGAGTTTATCAAAATGTCACCCGTTTTTGTTGCAGTGGCATTGGCAGGAAGTATGTACGGCTGGTGGGCAGGTGCTTTGGTGGCATTTGTCGGTGACGTGTTGCAGTCACTTGTTGCAGGTCTCGGCTTTTCACCGTTGATCTTAGCGGTCAACGTGTTGTGCGGCGCCTGCTTCGGACTGTTGCTTTACAACACAAAAAGTGTTTGGAGAATCGTCTGGTCGGTGTTATTGACCCAATTTGTCGGCGGTCTCGGATTGAACACCCTGGCTTTGCACGTTCAATACGGTATGCCGATTTTTCCGACGGTATATTGGCGGCTGATGCAGACTGCGGTTATGACCGTGGTCGAAATCGTGGTATTGCTGTTCGTTATCAGAACGCTTGAATTACCGAGAAGGCTTAAAAAACAATGAATATTCAACTTTCCGATCATTTTACCTATAAAAAACTGTTAAGGTTCACATTGCCGTCCATTGCGATGATGATATTCACATCGGTGTACGGCGTTGTGGACGGTTTTTTTGTGTCTAATTTTGTCGGCAAGGTGGAATTTACCGCCGTCAATTTTATAATGCCGTTGTTGATGATACTGTCAACCGTCGGGTTTATGCTCGGTACGGGCGGAAGTGCGCTTATCGGCAAAACGCTTGGTGAGGGTGACAAAGAAAAAGCCAACCGACAGTTTTCTTTGATTGTCTATGCCGCGATTTTGTTAAGTGTTATCATATCGGTTGCAGGGCTTTTGATTTTAAGGCCGGTTGCTTACGCTTTGGGAGCCGAGGGTGAACTGCTTGACGATTGCGTAACGTATGGAAGAATAATTTTGCTTGCTTTGCCGTTTTTCACCCTGCAGGTAGAGTTTCAGTCGCTTTTTGTCACTGCAGAAAAACCGACATTGGGCCTTTATATGACGCTGGTCACCGGCGTTGCCAATATGGTTTTGGATGCGGTGCTGGTGGGAATTTTGCCCTTGGGACTTGAGGGTGCCGCTTTGGCAACCGCCTTAAGTCAGGCAATAGGAGGCGTAGTTCCGCTTATCTATTTTGCAATACCCAACTCAAGCCTTTTGCGACTTGGCAAAACAAAATACGACGGCCAAGCATTATTGAGAACCTGCACTAACGGATCGTCGGAACTGATGAGCACCGTTTCAATGTCATTGGTTGGTATGCTTTATAACATCCAATTACTGAAATACGCAGGTGAGGACGGCGTTGCCGCCTATGGTGTTTTGATGTATGTCAATATGGTTTTTGTGGCCATTTTCTTTGGATATACGATGGGAATGGCGCCCGTTACCAGCTTCCATTACGGTGCAAACAACACCGACGAGTTGAAAAGTCTTTTGAAGAAAAGCCTGGTCATAGTCGGCATTTCTTCGGTTTTGATGGTTATATCGTCAATATTGCTTGCAAAACCGTTGTCACTGCTGTTTGCAAGCAACCACTCTGACCTTTTGGCAATGACCGTCCGCGGATTTTACATATATTCGTTCAGCTTTTTGTTTTCGGGATTGGCCATTTTCGGGTCGTCGTTTTTTACGGCACTCAACAACGGACTTGTTTCGGCAAGTATATCATTTTTAAGAACGTTGGTTTTCCAAATTGCGGCCGTTATGCTGTTGCCGCTTGTGTGGGGGTTGGACGGAATCTGGGTCTCGGTGGTCGTGGCCGAGTTTGCCGCCGCCGCTTTGTCGGTAATATTTATTTTTGCAAGGAAGAATAAGTATCATTATTTATAATATTAAAACAACAGAGAAGGTTTTTCCGCCAGCGGCAAAACCTTCTCTGCTGTTATTTTTAGTTAGTTCAGGTACGGGCAGTAGATGGGGATGGGAAGGATGGCGTTGGCGCCCGACGTAAGGTTTTGGCGGAAGGCACCGTTACCTGCAAAAAGGAAATCGTAAACGTCGAGACCCAAAAGTTTAAATTCGGCATCACCGTCAAATTCGTTGACCGAAGGCACACCGTTTTCGACCTTGATTTCCCATTTGCCGAAAATGTCGGAATCAATGGTGAATCCACCTTCAAAGCTTCCGTTTGTGAGCTTGACGGCGAGGAAAAACTCGACCGTTTTCTTGAAATCGTAAATTCTGAAGTTGGCAGGGGGCCACATTCGGTAACTTTCGGAATATTTTATGGCGGTACGCATTATTTTATATTCGGTATCGGGTACAACATAGCAAACCGTAGCGGTGTTTTTAAAATTCAAATAAGCCTTCATTGTAACGGCAAAGTCGTTAAGGTCTGAAAGGTAAATATTCTTGATGTAATCGACCTGAACGATATAACCGATAAATTCACCGTTTTTGAAAACGGCATAGTTGGTGCTTCCGTTTGAGGGCAGGGCGAGTTTGTACTCTTCAAAACTGCGCTCGAAGTGGTACTGTGTTTGATAAAGCTCATAAGCCTTTCGGAGTATCTCGTCACTTTGCTCGTTTAAGTTTTCGAAGGTTATGTCCGAAATATCCAGCTTGGGGTCAAAGAAACGGCTGTTTATATCAAACGATACCTGAACACCGCATTTGTGATAACCGAATCGGCGGTAGCGAGCCTCGTTTCCGTGGAAATAACTGAAGGCGAAACCGTCTTTTTTGTCCTCTTTGGCGGTGTAGTTCAAAAGTTCAGACATATAACCCTTGCCGCGGCAGGCCTCGTCAACTGCGATGTTACCGCTCCCTGAGACCTTGAGTGAAAGGTCACCGTATTTCAAAATGAATGGATAGCTTGCCGCCATTCCGACTATCTTGCCGTCGAGTTTTATGCAGTGGTGAGCGTTCATTGTTTCGTCAGAAGGCCGCATTATCCTCGGGAACAGTTTTTTGAAAGCTTGGGGGTCGTCCTTTTTGAAGGCTTTGGCTAAAAAGCCTAAACATTCCGGGAGGTCATCCTTGGTCATTCGCGTGAATACTTCTGCCATAAAAAACACTTCCTTTTCACTTATTTTATCTTATCACCGAGAGTATTTTAAGTCAATCTACAAAATGTTCGGATTTGTGAACTTTTTGGAACGATTTGTGGAGTTTTTTTGCAATCAATTCGGTTGACTTTTACAAATTCGTTATTTACAATTTAAATATAAACCCAAAAGGAGTGGTGTTATGTCTTCAGAAGTGGTATTTGAAAATAACCGTCCCGAGCTTTATATCGACGGTAAGAAATATCCACCGTTGGTGTTTGCGCTGAGCGATTTTCCCGGTGCCAGGAGTAACACGGCCTATGCACACCGAAATATCAAGAATTTTCACGAGCAGGGTGTTGACATTGTCGGGACCGATACGAGCATAACGCTTGGCTGGAGCAAGACGATGGAGTTTGACCCCGAGCCGCTTATCGCCGAACTCGGTGGTGTTATTGATGCCAACCCCGATGCTAAAATTCTTCTTCGTCTGCACGTCAATCCACCCTATTGGTGGATGAAGGACAATATGGAGGAGACCGTTAAGTATAACGGTGAATACGGTATCGACAACGGTGAGCAACAAAGGCTTATTGCTTATGACGGTCTTGGACACATCAGAGTAAGCCTTGCCTCCGAAAAATGGATGAAGGAAGCGGGTGAATGCGTCAAGGCTTTTTGCGAAGCTTTAAAGGGTACACCCGAGGGCGATGCACTTTTTGCCGTGCAGATTGCCTGCGGAAAAAACGGCGAGTGGCACAATTGGGGTTTTGAGGAGTCGATTCCTGCCATCAATGCCTACCGTCGCCGACTCAAAGAAAAATTTAAAACGGTTGAGGCCTTGAGAGAGTACTACGGTGACGATGAGGTCACCTTTGAAAATGCCGAAACGGGTGAAAGACTGATGTAAAATAAAAACTTGTTACCTACTCAGGTCGGTAACAAGTTTTTTGTTTTATTTTATATCACAGGAATTTTTCGCCCTGCATCCAGAAAAGGCCGAGTCCCAAGTGGGGGATATTGTTTTCCTTGATAGCCTTGATATAGGCGCGGCGAAGGGAATTGTCATCGGGTAACTTTTCAACATCGTTGCAGTCGGTGGTGTTGAAGATTCTCCAGAAGTCGCCCTCGACGGTCTTTTCGTGAGGGGTAATGTGGAAAAAGTTCATAAATTTGCGGATGTTGCTGTCAGAGTTCAGCATTTCGGTATGCTCAGGTGCGATAAGCCACGAGCCTGTGCGGAAAGGCACGATGCCGTCTTTGAAGGCAGGGGCAAAGAATTTTGAGGCATTGATAAACGAAGCACGTACGTCTTCTTCCTTCAAGGGGCCTAAAGCCGGAATGTGAATGCCGACGAAGTTTTCGCCTGTCAAAAGGGTGCGGTAGGGAGAATAGAGATCAGCCTGACAAACGCTTATCTCAAACTGCAATCTTCCCAATGCAAAGCGGGTGAGGTTGAAAAATCTGCCGAACCAATCGGTGACAAAGGTACCCCAGATACCTCTGACGTCGTAACATTCAAAAAGCTTGGCTTTGAAGTCGAGGCAGGAGTCGTGGTAAATTGCAAGGTCGATGTTGCGTTTTATATAAAGCTGCCTTAGGTGTTCCGACATCAGGATGAGGAACACAAGGTCGACGGTTTCCTGCTGTTGTTGGGATTTTTCGGCAACGGCAGGTAATTTTTTATACCAAAAGTTGTAATCAAACCAAAGGTCGGACTCGTAGACCCTTAAAATATTTTCGAGTATTTCGGCCGCTTCTTCGGATTCGTAAATAGCAGCGCAGGTTTTGGTCAAAGTCTCTTGCGCATCGGCGGGATAGTCGAACTCTTTAATGAAATTTTTTAAATAATCAATTCTTTTTTGCATAGCGGTCACCCTTCGAAAAGATTAATATTATAATGATTATAGTATCATTGTAAACAATAGTTGTCAATAAAATTGTTGAAATAATTTGACTGTAATTATATTAGGTGATATACTGTATTCAGATTTAAACAGTTGAGGTGTGTTATGACCGACGTTGTAATTTTAGGCGGCGGTGCGGCAGGACTGTCGCTCGGCGTTATGTTAAAAAGTGAGGTTCCCGAAATGTCGGTGACCTTGCTTGAAAGGTCCGACCGCGTGGGTAAAAAGCTTGCCACGACGGGTAACGGGCGGTGCAATATTACCAACATTGATCTGAACCCGGAATGCTATCACGGTGAGAGCGCTTTTGCCGCGGATATTTTGTCGCGTTTTGGGTATGACTGCCAAAAGGAGTTTTTCAAAAACCTCGGCGTTTTATTTACGGTCGAGGACGGCGGCAAGGTGTACCCTAAATCGTTGCAGGCGGCTTCGGTGGTCGATGCTTTGCGCTTTCGTGCCGACGAGTTGGGTGTTAATACCGTATTGAATTCGACGGTGACCGAGGTCAAGCGTGAGGGCGACGGCTTTGCCGTTATATGTGCCGACAAAACGGTAAAATCACGCGTGGTTGTCGTGGCCGCAGGCGGTCAGGCAGGCGGACGTTTGGGCTCAACCGACGGTTATTGTGTCTTAAAGTCGATGGGACACAAGATCGAAAGGGTCTTCCCGTCGGTCGTGCAGTTGAAAACCGAGTCGTCGGTCGTGCGTCAACTTAAAGGTGTCAAGGTCGATGCCGTTGTCAAGGCAAGGTCGGATAGCAAAAGCCGCGTCGAGTTCGGTGAAGTCTTGTTCTGCGATTACGGACTTTCGGGGCCTCCCATTTTACAGGTGTCGCGGTTATTTGATGGCGGTAATATGGTGGTCAGTCTCGACCTTTTGCCCGATATGACGGAATATGAGGTCAAAGAAGAAATTTTAAGGCGAAGCAGTATGTTTAAAAGCCGTGTTTTGGGTGACCTTTTTGTCGGTATGCTTCATAAACGCTTAGGCCAGGTGGTCTTGAAATGTGCAGGTGCCGATTTGAATTCAACCTGCGGACAAATGACCGAAATCTTGGCAGTAAAAATAGCCAAGGTGTTGAAATCGTTTGATTTTAAGGTGACGGGCAACACGGGATTTGAAAACGCTCAGGTTACGGCAGGCGGCGCTCAATGTGCGCAGTTTTTCCCAAGCTGTATGTCCAAAAAAGCAAAAGGTTTATTTGCCGTCGGTGAGGTTCTGAACGTTGACGGCGACTGCGGAGGATTTAATCTTGCCTTTGCTTGGGGCTCGGCCAATGCTGCCAAAAACGGCATTATTGAATACTTGAAACAACAAAATTAAGGAAATTTATGATTATTATAAGAAACGTAAAAATGCCGCTTGATACCGATTTCGGAAACTTGGCGGCGGTCGTGTCGAAAAAGTTTAATATAAATGCTCTGTCGGTGCGGCTTTACAAAAAGGCGGTCGATGCAAGGCGCAAGGATAACATTCAGTTTAATTGTGCCTTTTTGGTCGAAACGGCCAACGATTCGGCGGTTTTGAAGCGGCTTAAAAGTCGTGACGCCGAGCTTTTTTCGGAAAAGTGCTATATTTTCCCCGATTGTCGTGGACAACACGCCCGTCCCGTAGTGGTCGGTTTCGGACCCTCGGGTATGTTTGCGGCGTTAAGCCTTGCCAAGGCAGGACTTTGCCCGATAGTGCTTGAACGAGGTCGTGACGTTGACCGAAGAATAAAGGACGTTGAGTCATTTTTTAAGACCAACAAGCTGGACGAAACGTCCAATATTCAGTTCGGTGAGGGCGGAGCAGGTACTTTTTCGGACGGTAAACTGAATACAGGGATCAAAGACCCGAGAATTGCCACTGTTTTGAAGGTACTGTCCGAACACGGCGCGGGGGAGAGGATATTGTACGACTCCAAACCGCACGTCGGTACCGATGTGTTGGTCAATGTCGTAAAGTCGATAAGAGAAGAGATAGTTTCGCTTGGCGGCGAGGTGCTTTTTGAACATAAGGTCGTAAAGCTTGGTGTGAAAGGCGGCAGAGTGGCTTCGGTTACTGTTGAGACAACTGAAGGTGTTAAGGAAATTCAGTGTGAGCAGGTCATACTGTCGGTTGGCCATTCGGCAAGAGATACCTTTGAAATGTTAAAGTCAACGGGTGTTTTGATGGAGCCTAAGCCGTTTGCCGTGGGTGCGAGAATCGAGCATCTGCAAGTGGCTATCGACCGTGCACAGTACGGAGAGTTTGCGGGTCACCCCGCTTTGGGTGCCGCCGATTACCGCTTGGCTGAGCATTTGTCAAACGGACGCGGTGTGTTTACCTTTTGTATGTGTCCCGGCGGCGAGGTCGTCAATGCCTCGAGTGAAAAGGGTCGCATTGCCGTGAATGGAATGAGTTATAACGCGCGTGACGGCAAAAATGCCAATTCGGCGGTGTTGGTCGGTGTTGATACGGCGGATTTTTACCGTTCAGACGTGCTTGACGGAATGTATTTCCAACGTGAAATTGAAGAAAAGGCCTATACCGTAGGCCGTGGACTTCCCGTTTCGGAAAACTTAGGCTCGTTTTTGAAAACGGGTGTGTCGGGCGGCAAGGTTTTGCCGACCGTTAAAACGGGGGTTACCTTTGGTTCGGTCGGTGACGTGCTGCCGCAATTTGTGACCGAGTCTTTAAGAGAGGGAATACTGCTGTTTGACCGAAAACTTAAAGGCTTTGCCGACCCGTCGGCGGTGCTGACCGCACCTGAGACCCGAAGCTCGTCACCCGTGCGAATCGTCCGCAATGAGCAAGGCTTCGGCACTGTTTCGGGACTTTATCCGTCGGGTGAGGGCGCAGGCTATGCAGGCGGCATAACCTCGGCGGCGGTTGACGGACTTAAAACCGCCGAAAAGGTAATTGCCTTTTTGAACAAAAAATAATTTTTGAGGTGCGCTATGGTAAGACGGATTTTGGTATTACTCTTGGTACTTATTTTGTGCTTTGGTGCCGTCGGATGCAGTGGGGAAGAATCTTCATCTGATTCAAGTTCGACCGAATCGCCGTCTGAAACTTCGTCGGTGGCAGGCGTTGATACTTCGTCAAAGGAGTCGTTGAAGGAAATGTATATGGAAGCTTTAAAGAAAAGCGAGGTTTTTAAGCAATATGATGCCGATGATTGGCGCTCGCACGCTTATGATTATAAGTTGATTGCTCTGACCTTTGACGATGGCCCTGTTTTCAGTGTGGCCGACGACAATAACGTCACACAGAGAATCGTTGATATCCTTGTTGAGAACGACGGTCGAGGAACCTTTTTCTTTACGGGACGCAGTCTTAAACAAAACGGTTTTGCGCTGCCACAGTATGCACTTGACAATGGTTTTGAGGTCGCCAACCATTCGTATAACCACGCAAGTCTTAAAGAGGCCGACTATGAAACGGCGGTTTTTGAAATAGTCGGTGTCAATGACCTTTATGTTGAAAATATCGGCGTAGCCCCGAAATATTTTCGCGGCGGCGGATTTACCACGGGCACCAATATGTGGAAGGTTTTGGGTGAGCAGGATATGATCGCCATCGCTTCGTTAAGAGGCGGTAGCGGAGACCACGCAGGCGGCTCGGCAACGGTGGACGGCCTGGTCACCCGACTGTCACCCGAAAAGGTTTCCGACGGAGAGATCGTCTGTATGCATTCAACTAATAAAACAGGCGTTACGCCCGACGCCTTGGCCGTTGTTTTGCCGCGGCTTTACGCAGAAGGCTACCGTTTTTGTACTTTAAGTGAGTTGTTTGCATTTAAAGGCGTTGATTTAAAGGATGTGCCGAGAGGCGAGTATATCAAAAAGGTTGAGATAGGTGACAACGGAATGGTGATTTTTAACTGACGGAGGATTTATGAAAAAATCAATCAGTTTGATACTGTTGGTTATTTTGCTTATTCTGACGGCGGGTTGCGGTCAGGTTGATTCGGACGGTGGTTCGGTGTCAAGCAATAACAGTTTGGGTTTAAATAACAGCAGCGAAACGTCAAAGCCCACAAGTTCGGTGGAAAACGTAAGTTCAAAGGAGGATACGTTGGTGGATGATTGGAGAACGCACCCCGAAGATTATAAGCTTATCGCGTTGACCTATGACGATGCACCGTCGTTTTCCGATGCTACTGGAAATTCGACTGTTAAAATAATTGATACGCTGAACCGATATGAGGGTCGGGGAACGCTGTTTGTTATTGGTAATAAATTGACAACCAACGGTGATGCGCTGTTGAAATTTGCGGTGGATAAAGGCTTCGAATTGGGCAACCATACCTATTCGCATAAAAGCGTTTCGACAAGTGAGGTCGGCAAGAATTGGACGGCGACCGAAAATCTTGATGATTTCAAACGGTGTCAGGATATTGTCGAAACTTGGACGGGTGTCAAAATGAAGTATCTGCGGCCGGCAGGTGTTCACGCAAACGAGGCTTTATATGAGGCGGCCAAAGGTTTGGGACTGCCGTGTATTTCGGGCAACTGCAAAAGCGCAGTTTCGGATTATAAAAGTGACGTTTCGGCCGAGATGATAGTTGAGCGCGTGTTGGACAATGCTTTTGACGGTGCGATAATTCTGCTTCACGGCAATAACACCCGTACTGCCGAAGCCACCGAGCGTATCTGTGATATTTTATATAATGAAGGTTACCGTTTCTGTACGGTGGATGAACTGTTTAGGTTCAAGGGCCTTGACTATGACAATCTGCCGTCGGGTGTTATGCTTTACGGTGTTGACCCCGTGACGGGTGAACCGATCGTGGAAAAGGAATATTGATATTTGGACGGTGTGCGTTGGCGCGCCGTCTTTTTGTGTCGTTTGGGGTCAATTGGTTGGATTTACCTTTTGCGGGCGCACACATAGGTGCGCCCCTACGGTGGGGGATTTACATTTTTGTGTCGTTTGGGGTCAATTGGTTGGATTTACCTTTTGCGGGCGCACACATAGGTGCGCCCCTACGGGGGAGTTTTAGCAACGGACCGCCCGGGAGGTCGGCCTCT
>JAGBXM010000107.1 GCA_017629275.1 Clostridia bacterium | reverse complement strand
TACATTAAAGGACAGACGGTCGAACCGTACGGTGTGCTTGTCCACAAATACGGGCCGCACATTTTCCATACAAACAATGAAAAAGTGTGGGACTTTGTCAACCGCTTTGAGGATTGGAAACCGTTCAAATTGGTTTGCGGTGCGGCATGGGACGGCAAGTACACTCCCACAGCATTTAACTTTAAAACCATTGACACATTCTATTCTGAAGAGGATGCAAAAAAACTCAAAGAAAAGCTTCTTGCCGCATATCCCGGCCGTGAGTCGGCCACGGTGGTGGAGGTTCTGCAACACGAAGACCCCGATATCCGCGGCTACGCAGAGTATCTGTTTGAAAACGATTATGCTCCTTACACTGCCAAGCAGTGGGGCATTTCTCCCGAAGAGATAGACCCGAGTGTGCTTAAAAGAGTGCCGTTGCGCTTTTCTTATAACGAATCTTATTTTACCGATACCTATGAGGCAATGCCGTGCAACTCTTATACAAGATTGTTTGAAAATCTTTTGCAACACGAAAATATAACCTTAAAATTGGGCGTCGAAGCAAAGGATAAATTGGTTTTCAAAAACGGCCGTGTAACCGTTGCCGAAGAGGAAAATTTTGACGTTACCGTGATTTATACCGGTGCGCTGGACGAATTGTTTGACCTTCAGCACGGCGAGTTGCCCTACCGTTCTTTGCGTTTTGAGTGGAAACACGAAGACGTTGACAGTTTTCAGGAGGCTCCCGTCGTTGCCTACCCGAAAGAGCCTGGGTTTACACGAATTACCGAATACAAAAAATTACCGTTGCAGGACGTAAAAGGCACCACCTATGCAGTTGAATATCCGTTGCCGTACATTAAAGGACAGACGGTCGAACCGTATTATCCCGTACTGACCGAGTCGAGCCAACAGCAGTATGATAAATACCGCAAGCTTGCCGAAGGCATTGAAAATCTGGTTTGTTGCGGACGACTTGCCGACTTTAAATACTACAATATGGATCAGGCCATTGAGGCGGCAATGAAGGTCGTCGATGACTTGTTAAAGTGATTATGCAATAAGCAATATCCGCTGACTGCCGGATAACTGTATAAATAATAACCGTCATAAAAACGGGCAGAGGATCGAAAATCCTCTGCCCGTTTTTGTTAATTTTCAAAATAAAGTTTATTTGAAATATACTCGGCGTTGTTGACCCTGTTGCCGTAGGGGTCGGTTACGGATGTTACCTTAAAACGCTCAGGGAAAAGCAGATAACAGGCGGCCACGTCATCCCAGACGTAGCAACCGTCCTCTTTTCGGCTGACACTCAAAACCTGATCAGCCTTTAAAACGCGCGAATGCAGGTCGTCACCCGTGACGGTAATTCTTCGCATATCGAGTTTTTCGGTACGGCAGGTATCAAGTGTAATAACGGTGTGAGGAAGCCTTGTGCAGTAGCTGAAGGCTTCAACATCCAAAGCTTGATTGAACTCATAACCGTTATAATTGGGTTCTGTTTTTACCACTCCGCCCATAATGACGAGTTGTTTACAAGCGTGTTTTTCCAAATGCTTTTTAACAAGTGTCAGTGGCCCGAGGCTTAAAATTATTTCGTCGCCCGTGACCGTTTTCGACCAATCTTCAAAGGTCGTTTCCGACACAGTCGGTTGGTCGCTCGGGTGGTCGATAACGTCACCCATACCGTCGTTGCCGTGTATGTCGGCAAGGTAACGTGACGGCTGCTGTTCATTTTCGGTCGACACAACCGAAACCTTATATAAAAGTTCGGGATAGTGCGAGAGAATGGTATAGCAGTTGCGGTAAGATATCCTTTCGGGGACATTGCCGCCGATTGGAATAACGGTTATACTGTCGAACCGTTCGTGATTTTTAAAAATCGTAGCCGTTGCGGCGGCGTCATCTAGGCCGTAATCGGCAAAAATTACGAGTTTTTCCATATATCTGCCTCAATTTTTAAACTGAAGTGCGGTGTTCTTGATTTTGTCAATGAAATGCGTTCTTTCCTTCTGCAGGTCTTTTACACGGTTGACGTATTCATTACATTCTTCGATGGAATCGTCACGGTCCCAGTCGTCGTCTATAAATTCGAGTTTTTCACTCAATGCCAGAAAATGCTCCATTTCAAACGAGTCGAAAAGGGTCGAGTTTATGCGACGGGCCTCACGGTAACTGTTCCAAAGGTCCCAACGCATATTCGAGGACTGCATAACAGCTTCCTTGATAAGCTCACGGTCATAACCCAAGGCTTTATAAGCAAGGGATCTGTTACGGTACATATATGCTCTGATAAGCTTAACAAACTCCTGATTCAACGGGTTTTTATCCAACTCATCGCACTGTGCCAAGCATTTGTCAACATTGCCAAGGCTTTCATTATACAACTTTTCGATACGTTCGGGGTCAAGCTCAGGGCAGGATGCGCAGAGTAACTGTGAGTAGTTGTCAACGTCATACAGGAAGGTCAAAAACCAATGTGAAAAATCGGTCTGCTCCCAACCCGCTGCTTTTCTTGCAAGTTCTTTAAGGCTCTGATTTAATGAACGGTAGGTCTGCTTGGTAATGTAGATAACTTCTTCACTTTTTTTGATATTTAAAAAGAGCTGAACGTTGCAAAGTGAAAGGTTGATGGCTTCGGCCAGTTCTTCACAAGGAGCCGCAAGGTTGTTGGATAACTCGCGGATGGTATCAAATGCGCCCTTTTCATCCTTGAACAGATAGGAGGCGTGTGAAAAGAACATAACGTACTGTGCCAACTCAAACTCCGACCAGCAGGGAGACACGTGGTATTCTTTGAGATGGTGCTTGATATTATAATAATTGTTGATGACGTTCATTTTGGATTCGGGGATGGTATGCTTCTGGTCCTTTAAAAACGCCTCAACAATATCATCAATAAGGTTTTCGTTTTCAGTAGTTGTGATGAGGTCGACCAACGTGCCGCGAAGGTCGGACGGAATACTGTCATCGTTGTCGGCAATGTCGATCAGATAAATGTGTATTTTATTGGCGCTGTATTTGGCAAGGCAATAACCATACTCAAACAGAAGGTTACCGCTGACCCTTCCGTCGTCCTTTTTCTGCACAAGAATAATGGCCTGATCGCAACTGTTGATCTCGTCGATAACGATAGTGCCGGTATGGGTAGCCTTGGAATGGCTGTCCTTTCCGCCGACAATGGCTTCGTAACCGTGTTGCAGCAGCTTTGCTCGTACATCTTTTGCAATATCATTTTTGCCGCTCCAGGCAATAAAAATACGTCCTTTCATACAAACCCCCGTACTAAATATATATGTTGTATTATACCAAACATCACAAAAACTGTCAACATTTGTCGAAGGATCAAAGAAATCACAAAGTCGGCTTGTTACATTTTAATACGTTCTTGCACTTTATACACAAGATGTGGTATAATGTTAGAAAATGTCGAATATAAATGTATGTAAAAATACAATTTCGTTTAAAGAGTTGGATGACGGTCTGCGCGAGCTGAATATTTTAAATGGAACCTGATATTATTAATAAAACAATCATAACCCACGAACCGCCCGACAGTAAAGTCGGGCGGTTCGTGGGTTTTTGGGGTATATTTAAGACGTATTAACCTGTGTTGATTACAGCTTGAAAATTGCCTTGAAGGTATCGAGCTTTTTGCAGTTAATATCCATAGTGGTCTTTTTGCCGTCTTTGAACGCTACAGAGAATCTCAAAGTGAGAATCTTGGTCTGATTGCCTGCGGCATCTTTACCGCCGGGAAGGGGATGTCCGTCACCCAAAAGATCGAACGAAGTAATGTCGCCGGGCTCGAACAAATAGTCCTCGTCGCCGGTATTGTAGATGAGACCCTTGCCGTCCTCTACGTTAACGTAGCTTCCGGCTCTGAAATCGTCGTTCGGATCCATTTTGCCGGTCTTGTAGTTGACCCAACCGTACAGGTTGTTGCTGTTCATACGAGCTGTGGTTCTTGCAAGATACTTGTTCTCCTCTTTGATTCGATTGAAAGCGTCTTTGATTTTGTCAAAAAATCCCATAATAATATCTCCTTAAAATAATATATTTTTCACCGACCGTCGGTCGGAAAAACCGATGTTATCAGCGTTATTTATTCTGCTTTTCGAGTTCCTTGCGAATCTTTTCGGTTTCCTGAAGCTGTTGTTTGGCCTGTGCCTCCATAGCGGCATTGTGGTCGCGCTGCATTTTTGCCTGTTCGGCGGCGGCGCGCTCCATAGCCTGATTGTGAAGTGCGGTCTGACGTGCCTGCTCAGAAAGAATATCCTGCTGACGCTGTGCTTCGCGGCGGCGCTGTGCCTCCTCGTTAGCTTTACGTTCCTCTTCAAGTGCGAGGTTCAGAGCTTCTTTAAGAGTGTCTGCGCGGCCCGATTCGAGCAGAAGCGCAACATCGCCTGCGAGGTAGAAGTAATCCTTGTGGAGAACGGTGACCTTGTCAAGCGCATCGCAATCTTCGCTCAATCTGTTGTTGAGTCGCTCAAGCTCGTCGGCATATTTTTGATTTACGGCCTCGACGTCGACCTCAAGCTTGTTGTTGAGCAGTTCGAATTTGGCGTCGGCTTCCTGCTTAAAGGTGCTGAATTTGTCATAGTAGGCACGGGAGTTCTCCAAAAACTTCTCACGGTCAAAGTTTTCGGCATCGACCTTTTTGTGCCACTCGTCGAATTTCTTTTGCCAGTCAAAAACATCGGTGGCCTTACCATTCATAAAGAACCAGGTTATACCGCCGAATAATACAACGGCAGAGATAAGGACGGCAAACCCTGCTCCCAAATTCAGAACGGTGGCAAGTATATAAAGAACCACACCTAAATAGAAAACGAGACCGATGATGGCCGCAGTCTTGGACGGCTCCTTGCCGTCGTTTTTGGGATAAACGTTTTTGGCGAGTGCGGTTCGGTTGGGCATCGCTTCGCACATATCCCGTGAAGCGTTACCGAGATAGTCCCGCATTTCGTCGGCACGTTTTTTGACAGCCTTTTTCGACTCCTTGTCTATTGTGTCCTTGAGTTCTTCAAGCTTCTCGTTGTTTGACAAAAAGTCGGTGGTAAGTTCGCGGAGTTCGTGCAGTTCCTTTATAACGGTGCTATTATCACTCATAGTCTTCATCCTCCTCGTAATCTTCATAGCCCTCGTCTTCATCCGTGTCAACGTCGTCATCCTCGATGTTGTCGTCGTAGGGCGAATAGTGGTAAGGGCCGACCTGCAGGTAATCGTTGGGGTAGTGGCAGAAGGTGAAGATTATCAACTGCTCGAGCAGGAACAGATCGGGGTCATCCTCATATTTGGTGAGTGTGTCAAAATTTTCGCGCATATGCTTGCAGTAATACTTGTAGTCCCAACCCTCGTGCAAGGCGCAAATAAGACGCGAAACGGTGAGATCGGGTAAACTCGTATTGTCGGTCAGGTATTCGCCGCTTTCGATAAATGCTACAAGCGGATTGTTTTCGGGCAAGAGGATACCGGGCCATGTGCCGTAAGGCTTTGAGGTGCCGTCCATACCTGCCATCATTATATAGGCAATGTTGTAAAGGTCTTTGAAGCCTTTGTCCTCGTGCTTGTAAAGGCTCAACAGATAGAGATAGAAATATTCCACCTTATCGGATTGGGTCTTTAAGGCATCGTAGGCTTTCTTGCCTTCGGGCGAACGGTACCATTCGGGTGTGCGCGGCTTACCGAGGTAGGCCATTTTTTCATGCGATGTGATGACTTCTATGAGTTTTTTCGGGGATGTGAAAAAGCCCATATTATCCCTCCTTTATTTTACGGTCGAAGACCGATATTTAACTAAAATTCAATATCCATCGGAGAAGACCTCTCCGTCGTCAAATTTCACGTAGGTAATCTTGTAGGAAACGTCAAGCTCATCAAAGTCGGCTTCATATAGTTCGACAAAGCTTTCGTTCTTTTCGGGTTGATGCTCACTAAGATAGGTCTCCTGTTTTATCGAATCGCCGCTTTTGAGATCCATCGAGCTGCTGCCGTAGCCTCCGAATTCCGAACTCATCTGCATAATGAGTTTGCCGTCGTCGTCCTTAAAATAGGTTACGACGGTCATATAGTCGATGTCGCTTAAGGTGCCGTTGGTTATCTTGAAATCGAAATTGATGTACCAGCAACCATTTATGTAAGGCGATGCGTCGGGGTCGTATTCGGTCGACGTATCGGTGATCTTGACCGTAATGAGGTCGGGGTCGTATTTTCTCGCCTGGCGCACGACAAGGGTAATGACACCGAGGATGATGGTTGCTACCACGAGCAGGCTGATGAATTTGTGTGTGCGTTGCTTTGCCGCCTCCCGGCGTTGGCGGTGAAGCTCAGCTTTTTGCTCGTCGCTTCTGGCAAGTTTCAGTCTTTGTTCGCATTGTCGTTGTTTTGTCGCGCTGTCTTTATAGTCGGGCATTGACGAGAACAGTTGAATGGCATGGATTAAGGAAGAACTGTCGTCTTTTTGTGAAAGGGTCACGGCTGTGTTATATTTTTCCTCGGTTTTTAACTGTGCGGCATTCTGACGGCATTGGTCGGCCAACTGCTGCGACTCAAAAACCTCGGGGATAAGTTCAAACATTTCGGCCGTTGTTGCCCACGCTTCGGCGGTGGAGGCGGTGGCGCTCATTGACAGAGCCTTTTCGTATATTTCAAGTGAATGTGCCGATATTCCGCCGTCTTCGTCAAACGACGCTTTACCGATACTTGCGGCCGTGTGCTGTGAGCCACAGGCATCGCAGACCAAAAGCTTTAAGCTTCGGTCATATTTAAGATTTCCGCCACAGTTGGGGCATTTAAATATCAACATAAAAGTCACCCTATTTTAGTAATCGGCTTTGAACGTTGCGGTCGGCAATAAGCCGTGACAATTCTGTGCTGATTTGCGGCAGGTCTGTTGAGCCGTCGCACACAGCTGCTTTGAAATCTTTAAACACCGTTTCTATTTCGGCTTCGATATCCTTTAACTGCGGACAACTTACCGTATCGCTGAAACGTAGTTCTTGATATACCTTTTCGGTCAGCTTTTCGGCCTCTTTCGTTTTGGCGCGGCTTATCAGCGACAGGGCGGATGCGGTGATATTGGTCATAAAAGCGGTGTCACGCTCTACTAGTCGGTCGGTTTGGTTGACTTTTTCGGCAGCAAAGCGTACGCTGATAAGCATTACTGCGCTTAACGATAAAATCGCAAGGCACAGAAGCGTTCCGATAAAGGTCGGCACAAAGGGCAATAGCATAAATAGAACGCCGACGGCAAGTGTGGCCGCTACCGCCATATAACTGACCGATATAAGCGGAAGGTTATAAAACAGCTTTTGGTGAGTTTGTGAGCTTATTGCAATATAGCTGCAAAGCAGTTGTCCCAGAAAAGAGATTGTTATAAAGATGTAATTTATCCAGAATGAACTGCCACGCTCCAACGGGACGAGAAAGACCGCACAATTGAAAAAGATAAGGTGAATTGCCCATATCGACAGGTAATATTTAAAGGTCTTGTTCACGGTCAGCCCTCCCGTCTTGTGCCGCATTTGGGGCAGAAATTACCCTGTGACCTAAAAGTAAAGCCGCAGTTTTTGCATTTGTCGGCGACGTTAAGTGCTTTGCCGCAATGCTCACAGAAGGCGCTGTCGGGGGACGCTTTGGTGCCGCAGTTTTCACAGAAAACATGAGACGAGCTTTCCTCGGTTGCGATTGCGTCGGTGCGAGTTTTTGCATCAACATCGGCCGTGCTGTTCAAAGCGCCCGTCAAAGCGTTGCTTACCGTACCGCCAACGGCACCGCCGACACCTGCCATTGTGCCGAGACCTATTCCTAAATTGGAGAATTCGCCGACGGCTTCGTTTTGTGCGACGTGTTCTGCCACGTCAAAGCCGCGTTCCTGACTGTAGGTGTAACCCTCGGTCGCCCTCTTTTCGGCAAGTGCTTTTGACTCGATAAGCGTGACCTTGGCTTCGGTCTCGGCCTTGATGACCTCGACCTGCTGTTGCAACTTCGCTTCGGCAATGTCGGCATACTGTCTGAAATGCAGTTGCTTGAATTTTTCATAGCTCGGGTCACCGTCGGGTCGCACAACGGCGGTGACGAAAAACTGTGTCAGTTTCATGCCGTAATCGGCAAAGTCGTCGACAAGCAGCGCCTTTATGCTGTCTGAAAACAAGGTCAGATTCTGATCGAGTTCAAAAATGTTGATACTGTTTTCCTTCATCACGGTTGCGATGTAGGTCTTGATGCGGGTCAGCAAAAAGGCACGGAAAAACGAGACGAGTCTGTGTTGGCTTAAACCCGCTTCGGTGCCAACCAACTTCAACAAAAGACGCTTACTGTCGACTGCCTGCAAGGTCATATCGCCCGAGGCACCGATGCTCAAAGGGAAGCCGTAGGTCGGCTCGATATATTGAATTTTGGTTTCGGTTCCCCAACGGATACTCGGTTGCTCGGTCTTATTGATAAAATAGACCTCACAATGAAAGGGGGATTTGTCACCCGTTGCTCGGTTGAGTAGTTTTCCGATAATGGGTATGTTTTGTGTGTCGAGCGTATAACGGCCTGCCGTGAAAACGTCCAAGGCTTGGCCGTTCATAAAGAATATGGCCTCCTGGCTTTCGTGTACAACCAACTGCGTGAGACAGTTGAAGTCTTCTGACGGGTGTTTCCATATAAATGTGTTGTTGTCACCCTCGTATTTAATTACGTCGGCAATTGTGATCACGGCTTGTCGCCTCCAAAAATCGCAAAATAAAAACAGAATCCCTCATTTGTTGAACACTATTCACCAAATTTAACGATATTTTAGCATAAAATAATTAAAAAGTAAATAGTATTCAACAAAAAATGAGGGATTTTTATGTTCAAGATCAAGGCCGCTGACGGCACGAACAATCTTTCGGGCAGAAAAATTGCGGCCATCAGAAAGACTAAAAAGCTTTCACAGCGCAGATTAGCAGCAAAAATGCAGTTGATGGGGTTTGATGTTGACCATTATTTCATACGTCGGGTCGAAAACGGTGAGAGGTTTGTGACCGACATTGATTTAGTGATCTTCTCAAGGGCGCTGGACGTTCCGATAACCGATATGCTGTCAGCGGAGGATGCAGAGTTATAAACCTCCCTCATCCTAACAATCATTTTAACGCACCCGAATTAAAAAGTCTTATGCTGCCAGCATAGTTGACTTTTTTTAAGGTGATGTGTTATGCTATGTGCATAGGATGAGTGTGAGGGTGAGGTTAATGAAGAAGGATACTTCAAAAATCGTTGAGGAATTGGGCCTGTCGGCCGATTTCAAAAGATTCTACAATGAAAATAAGGAATATATGGTGACGGCATCCCTGTCACAGATGTTAGAGGAACTTTTGAAAACTAAAGGGCTTAAAAAGTCCGAGGTCATAAAAAGCGCCGAAATGTCGGAGGTCTATGCCTATCAGATATTTTCGGGCGTCCGTGTGCCCGAACGCAAAAAGCTGTTGAGTCTTGCTGTCGGTATGGGTTTGAACCTTGATGAGGTACAAACCTTATTGAAGTGCGCGGGCTACTCGCCGCTTTACGTCAAACTGCCATTTGACAGCATCGTGCTGTATGGTATCGTCAAAGGCCTTTCGGTGGTGGATATCAACGGACTTTTGTTCGAGTACGGCCTCGACACTTTAGGTTGACGCGATATGAAAAAATGTCCGTTTTGCGGGGCAAACCTCGATTCAGAAGCGCGGTTTTGCCTCTACTGTATGACTTCGCTCACAGAAAAGCAGATAATTGAGGATGAAAAAACACCGAAGCGGTGGCCCCAAATTGCGGCCGCCGTTTCGGTGTTGCTTATTATTGCCATAATTGTGCTGTCAGTGCTGTTGCCGACGGGTAAAAACCGAAAACCTTTAGAAACGGTGGGTTCAAGTGTGCCGTCGGACGCTTCGAGTAGCTTGTCGGGTGGGCAGTCGTCGACCGACCCGACGGGTTCGGTCAACAGTTCAACCCCCGATGATTCAAGTGCAGAAGGTTCGTCGGTTTCGGAAGTGTCGAGTACCGACGGTTCAAAAACCGATTCATCGAATACCGTGTCCGATGCGCCGAGTACAGGGTCGGGTCCCGATGATACGACACCGTCGTCGCCGTCCGGGAGCAGTTCTTCAAGCGGTACACAGAGTGTCACGTCAAGCACAACGTCGCAGACACCGTCAAGGGTCAGTAGCTCGAGTGGTGCTTCGTCAAGCGCGAATGTCAGTTCAACCGACAGTTCAAAGGTCATCTCGTCGGATGCTTCCTCGACTTCGTCGGGTGGTTCGACCGATGCGACTGTAACCTATACATACACCGCCGCCACTGCGGTCAATGCCGTTCCCACGGGGTACAGCGTGCTTTACGACTATACCGACTGCGTGGTCGTTACAGGGGTCAGCGGTGTGTCGGCCGACGGGGTGTACACCGTGCCTGATACTCTCGGCGGAAAAAAGGTCGTGGCGGTTATGCCGTCGGCCTTCAGCGGCGCGGCTTCGAGTGTCAAAAAGGTCTATCTGCCATCGTCGGTGAGGGTGATATGGGGCGATGCGTTCACAAACTGCAATGCTCTGACCGATATTTATTTGAAGTCGTCGGCGATTTACATTTATAACGACGCATTTGTGCCCAAGGCACAGCGAAGTGGTACTCTGACTATACATTGTAAACGCGAATGTCGGGATTTTGATTATTATTACTATCGCAACGTCGCCGCCCGTTACGGTGCGGAATATGAGGAATGGAACGGATAAAATGACGAGAGAACAGTATCTTGAATCGCTACTTCAAATATATTTGATTGTCAAGGTGTTGAGCGACAAAAACGGTTGCCGTGTTTTAAGGCTTCGCAACAAGATATCAAACCGCGACCTTGTGTTAAGGCTGAGCGAAACGCCGTCGTCCGTTTATGAGGAACTGTGCCGACTCAAATACCACGGTCTTCCCGAGGTCTACGATGTGAAAACGCTGTCCGATGGTCAGGCAGTTTTAGAGGAATATATCGATGGAATGACGGTGGCCGACGTGATGCTGAGTGGTCGGTATACATATTTGGGTGTTAAAAAAATAATGCGTTCGCTATGCGGAGCGTTGGGCGTGTTGCACGAAAGAAACATAGTCCACCGTGACATTAAGCCTGAGAATATTATGGTAGACAACAACGGAGAGGTCGTGCTGATCGACTTCAACGTGTCGCGTCGGGTGACCGAAGCTTCACACGACACCGTCGTAATGGGAACTGTCGGCTATGCCGCGCCCGAGCAGTTGGGGGTTGCACAGAGCGACCCGCGCACCGATATTTACGCATTGGGCGTGTTGCTCAACGTAATGCTCACGGGAAAACACCCAAGCGAGCAGATAGCACGCGGCAAAGCAGGGCGAGTGATACGAAAGTGTACTGCCGTAAACCCCGACGAGCGTTTTCAGACGGTTGGGGAGTTTTTAAAGGAGCTGAATTGATCTTCGGTCAGATAAAACAATGAATTGCCCTGACGGGCGTGAATTGATACTGCGACGGTTTTTGTTACATTTTAATACGTTCTTGCACTTTATACACAAGATGTGGTATAATGTTAGAAAATGTCGAATATATATTTTACAGAAAGCGGGTGGCAGAATGAAAAAGAGCGGTCGCAAAAAGTGGATGAAATTCCGACACAAGGTCGTGAGAAATCTGCTGTACTGCATACTGTACCCGTATTCGAGGTGGAAGTACGGCATTAAAATAGAAAAATTCAAAGAACAGGAAAAGCGCCCGTATCTCATTTTGCTTAACCACCAGACCCCGTTTGACCAATTTTTTGCGGGAATGGCCTTCAAAGGTCCCGTTTATTATCTTGCTACCGAGGATATTTTTTCCAAAGGCTGGATATCTTCGGCCATTCGTTGGTTGGTAGCACCTATCCCTATCAAAAAGCAGACCACCGACGTCGGTGCCGTTATGAACTGTATGAGGGTTGTGCGTGAGGGCGGCACAATATGTATTGCGCCCGAGGGCAACCGAACCTATAGCGGCAAGACCGAGTATATGAATCCTGCCATTGCACCCTTGGCGCGCAAATTGGGGCTTCCCATTGCCATTTTCCGCATTGAGGGCGGTTACGGTGTTCAACCGCGTTGGAGTGACGGTGTGCGTCGCGGCAAAATGAGGGCCTACGTGTCCGAGGTTATAAGTCCCGAAAGCATAGCCGAAATGAACAACGATGAGTTGATGGCCGCCATTCGTCAGGGGCTTTACGTCAACGAAGCGGTTGCCGACGGCATTTATGAGTCGGAAAAATCAGCAGAATATCTTGAACGCGCCGTTTTCTGGTGCCCCGAGTGCGGTTTTTCAAAGTTTGAAAGCCACGGCAACGTTATTGAATGCATCCGTTGTGAGCGCAGGATAACCTACGGCAAGGATAAAAGGCTTCAGGGTATCGGTTTCGAATTCCCGTTTGAGTTTGTCAATGAATGGTACGAACGACAAAAGGCTGAGGTCAACAAGCTTGA
Source organism: Clostridia bacterium (assembly GCA_017629275.1). Lineage (GTDB taxonomy): Bacteria > Bacillota > Clostridia > Oscillospirales > Acutalibacteraceae > UMGS172. Next base: position 6,452 of record JAGBXM010000107.1, on the reverse strand, counting down.
CTTGGATGAGTATATCGAGACTCCGTTTTTTGAAGATATAGCCGACGTGTCAAAGGTTTTTGTGAACCGACACAAAGAAAAATATAAAACGGCGGCCGAAATAAAACTGTTCGGGGATAAAATAACGGTTGATGAGCAGGTCTTCCCGTTCGATGAGATTACCGCTATCGCGGTATTGGGCCGCAACAAGCTCAACGTTTATCATAACGATAAGGTTTATCAGTTTAAAGGTGACAAGCGGTTTAATGCTTTGAAATACGTTTTTACTTACTACCGCAGGAAAAATATCACAAAGGGAGAAGCAAATGGAGAATTTTTGGGACTTTAGTGTGTGGGGCACCTACAACGTCGTTGCCGTGCTTCTGGCAAGTCTGTTGGTGGCCAACGTACTTAAAAAATCGTTTAAATTTTTACAAGCCTCTTTGATACCGACGTCGGTTCTCGGTGGCGTAGTGCTGGTCGTTGTAGCAGGTATTTATAAGCTTATCACGGGCAACGTAATGTTTGACACCGCCTTTTTCGGTGCCAAAGGAACCGCCACGCTGGAGGTTATCACATATCATACTTTGGCTTTGGGCTTTATTGCTTCGGCGTTTAAGGGTTCCAAAAACAAAATGACCAAGGAACGCACCGTTGAAATATTCAACACGGGTGTTACCACCGTATCAACTTACCTGTTACAGGCAATTTTCGGCTTGGGCATTTCGATTATCGCGGCGCTTATCATCACGGACTTTTTCCCTGCGGCAGGTGTTTTATTGCCGTTTGGCTATGGCCAGGGAACGGGCCAGGCCTTGAACTACGGCGGAATTTATGAAAATCAGTTCGGTTTCGTCGGCGGTAAAAGCTTCGGACTTACCGTTGCAGCTTTAGGCTTTATAAGTGCAAGCATCGGCGGTGTTATTCACCTTAACATCCTTAGAAGGAAGGGCAAGATCAAAATTCAGAATGCCGAGGAGGGTACCATTCATTCCGAACAGATACAGTCGGATAATGAGATCCCGATGCAGGAAAGCATCGACAAAATGACGGTGCAGATCGCGTTAATCGTTGTGGCATACCTTATGACTTTTTTGCTGATGTTCCTTTTGGGCAAACTGTTACCCGGTATGAAGTCGGTAATCTACGGCTTCAACTTCCTTTTGGGTGTTTTGTCGGCAACGTTAGTCAAGCTGGTTATGCGGTTCCTTAAAACCCGAAAGGTCATCAAAAAGGAATACACCAACGATTTTCTTATGACCCGTGCGAGTAATTTCTTCTTTGATATAATGGTTGTTGCAGGTATCGCCGCTATCCGTCTCGGCGTTTTGCAGAACTACTGGGGCATCATCCTCATAATGGGTGTTGTCGGTCTTGTTATCACCTACGTTTACAATCATTTTGTGGCACACAAGCTTTTCAAAAATTACCCCGAGGAGCAGTTTCTGGCAATGTACGGAATGCTGACGGGAACGGCAAGTACGGGTGTCATCCTGCTCCGCGAAATCGACGGTGAATTCAAGACCCCTGCTTCGGATAACCTTGTTTATCAGAACTTCCCTGCCATTGTTTTCGGTTTCCCGATGATGTTACTTGCCACATTGGCCCCCGTAAAACCGATATTGACCTTTATTATATTCGTTGTATTTTTTGCGGCAATGAACGTTATTCTCTTCCGCTCGTTTATATTCAAGAAAAAACCAAAAGATAAAATTTAAGAGGTTAAAATGGGATATTTAGATACATCGTTTTCAAACCATTACATATTTAACGCCAAAAATCAGGGTACGGTAAAATCACTTCGCGGCGACGTAATTATAGTTGCCTTTTACGTCAGTGATACGGTCAGCTCGTGGGATGATGCCTCGGTCAGTCAGTACGATAAGGCTATCGGTGAGGCGCTTTGGCTTTTGAAGAAAGAGGCCGCCAAAGACGGTGTTAAGGTCGATTTCAGAATGGCCGCCATCCAAAGAACGGCATCGGTCGACTGCGACCGACACAACCGCGATACTTGGTTGAGAGAGGTCACCTGCTGCGACGTTGACAACGGTGTTGACGAGTACCAGGCGTATTACCGTAAGCACTACCCTTGCGACGAATTGGCCGTGCTTTTTGTTTTTAATAAACCGTTGCGCGATTATGCTTCGAGCGCCAACAAAAAATACCCGACCTACGGAGAGTTTGCTGTGTTGTCCAAAACACCTATCAAAAGAGATATTGTTCACGAGCTTTTGCATCAGTTCGGTGCAAAAGACCTGTATTATCCCGATGAGGTGCGGACCATTGCTCACCGTATTCTTCCCGAAAGCGTTATGAACGTCGGTTCAAAAATCGTTATTGACAGCCTCACCCGAAATCTTATCGGCTGGAGGGATTCGTTGGATCACGATGCCTATGCGTTTTTAAATGCCACCAAGCATCTGACCGAGGAATATATTCAGTCCGAGCTCAGAAAAATCTGGGCTAAGGAAGACGGAAACACCTAAATTCACAAGCCGCCGAAAGCGTTTGCTTTCGGCGGCTTTAATTTGTTTTACTTTAATTTTTCTTTGATGTTTTCTGCAAATTTTGAGGGAACGCGCAGTGCAGCCTTGCCAACACCCAGAGAAATATCGGGTTTGGCTTTGCCGTGATAATCACTGCCGCCCGACGGCAACAAATCAAAATGCTTGGCCAGGGTCATCATAATGTCGGTGTCGGCTGATGAATAAAGCGAATAATGACACTCTAGCCCTAAAAGACCGCAGTCCTTGGCCTTTTTCAAAAAGTCGTATAATTCTTTGTATTTAAGGTTCAAAAGAGGATGTGCCAGAATGGGCGCGGCATTAAGAAGCTTTAAAAAGTCCAACGCTTCCCATACACTCAGACGCTTCGGCTCAACGTAGTGTCCCGCCTCAGGCGAGAGTATTGTTTCAAAGGCCTTGGCTTTTGAGGTTATCATTTTATGCTCCAGCATATAGTCGGCAACGTTGGAACGGTTGACCTTGCCATTGGGCGTGGTTGCCTTTATTTTGTCGTAATCGAGGTTAAATCCCGCCCTTTTCAATGACTCGATCATTCTGATATTGCTTTGCTCCTTGCGCTCGTTAGCCTCTTTGACAAAGTCGGCAACCGCTCTCAAGCGGTCATGCGGCAGGAACAGACCCAACAGGTGAAGCTCGGTGCCACCGTAGTCGGTTGAAAGTTCAATACCCGCAACGGCTTCAACCCTTTTATCCCGCGCCGACAGTACAAACTCCGGCACCCCGTCGACCGTATTGTGGTCACAAAGTGCAACGTGGGACAGCTTCAGTTTTTCAGCAGCTTCGATGATTTGAGCAGGTGTATCGGTTCCGTCAGAAAAGCAGGAGTGGGTATGCAGGTCACAGTATGCTTTGCCGAAAATCATTTTATAATCGCCTCAAAGAATTTTAATTTTTGAATAAGGGTCAGTTGGCTGTAACAAAATTCCATTGTTTTTCTGTAAACCTCTTTGACTGTTTTGTCTGACATATTGCGCAGAGTTTTGACCGAGCCGTCACCGATATGTCGGACGACGTCGCCGACCGTTCTTGCTCCTGCACGGTATAAGCAGTTATGCGCGCGAACCGACAGGGTGAGTTCATAAAAATCGGTCTTGGCAGTTTCGGTCGAAACAGGTATGCTAACCACCATTTTTCGTCGGTAGAGTTTATGAAGTGTGTCGACCACTCCAATACCGTCGGCCATTTTTATACAATCATTTGCGGTTTTGAGATCACTCACGGCGCGACTCCTTTGAATTTAGTGCTTTTCGGCAATGTTACGGGCAACATGAACACCACTTGCCGAAGCGTGCGACAGCGAGTGGGTGATGCCGCTTCCGTCACCGATAATATAAAGACCGGGGTATTTGGTTTCGAGATTGCGGTCGACCTCAACCTCCATATTATAGAACTTGACCTCGACACCGTAAAGCAACGTGTCGTCATTGGCGGTACCGGGAGCGACCTTGTCGAGCGCGTACAGCATTTCGATGATGGCATCAAGTATACGCTTGGGCAAAACGAGACTAAGATCGCCCGGAGTTGCGTTTAAAGTCGGGGTGATAAAGGCTTCCTCTATGCGGCTCGGTGTCGAACGACGGCCGCGGATAAGGTCACCAAAGCGCTGAACGATAACACCGCCGCCCAGCATATTACTGAGTCGGGCGATGCTTTCACCGTAGCCGTTGGAGTCTTTAAAAGGCTCGGAAAAATGCTTGGCAACAAGTAATGCAAAGTTGGTGTTTTCGGTTTGTTTCGCGGGGTCTTCATAGCTGTGACCGTTGACCGTAATAATGCCGTTGGTATTTTCGTTTACAACGGCGCCCTTAGGATTCATACAGAAGGTGCGGACCTTATCACCGTATTTCTCGGTGCGATAGACAATCTTGCTTTCGTAAAGCTCATCGGTAATGTGGGCGAAAACCTCGGCAGGAAGTTCAACCCTGACGCCGATGTCCACGCGTGTGGAGCTGGTGTTGATGTTAAGGTCTTGGCAGACGGTCTCCATCCATTTACTTCCCGACCGACCAACCGAAACGATACACTCCGAGCAGGTGTAGGCACCGTCTTTGGTTTTGATCTCATAACCGCCGTCAATAGTCGATATTGTCTGAACGGGGGTGTCAAAGAAAAACTCAACCCGTGTTTTTAAATAATCGTAAATGTTTTCAAGTACAACGTAGTTGATGTCGGTACCCAAATGGCGCACCGAAGCATCCAGCAAGTGAAGGTCATTCTGAATGCAGACCGTTTTGAAACGGGTACCTGCCGTCGAATAAAGCTTGGTGCCTTCGCCGCCGTAACGCAGGTTTATCTCGTCGACGTAACGCATAAGCTCCAACGCGTGCTTTTTGCCGATGTATTCATACAAAGTACCGCCGAAATCGTTGGTGATGTTGTATTTGCCGTCCGAAAAAGCACCTGCACCGCCAAATCCGCTCATAATAGAACAGCTTTTGCAACCGATACAGGATTTGATTTTATCGCCGTCAATGGGACAACGGCGTTGGCTTAAAGCGTGACCCGCCTCAAAAACCGCAACCTTAAGCTCGGGTTTGTGCTGCATAAGCTCGTAAGCGGCAAACACACCGCCGGGTCCTGCACCGATAATAATAACGTCGTAATTCATAAATAAAACCTCCGAAATGGGGATTTGAATAACACTTCATTTTAATATACCATAAATTTTCGAAAATTTCCACTATTAAAAACGGAACCCGAAAAAATTCGGGTTCCGTTAAACTTAATCTTTCAGAAGTTCAAGTATCTGCGGTTTGGGACGGGCGCCTAACGACTGATTTACGATTTTACCGTCCTTCATCACAACCAACGTCGGAATGCTGGTTACCGAAAATGCGGCGGCGAGCTCAGGCTCTTGGTCAACGTTTATCTTACCGACCAAAATATCGGGGTTTTCGTTGGCGATCTCGTCGACGATGGGCGAAACCATACGGCACGGGCCACACCACTCGGCATAAAAATCGAGCAGAACTTTTTTGTCACTCGACTTGACTTCTTCAAAATTCGATTTAGTTACGTTTAAAACCGACATATTCAACATCCTTTCAACGTTCATAATAATTATTATTCCCAAATAAATAATAACATACTGCCGGTTTCGGTTCAAGATTTTTTTGTTTAACGTCAGGGGCGTGTCGTACCGACACGCCCCGAATGTTAAAATAAATCAAAACCAACTCGTAATAAAAATCTCAAGGCCGATGAAAATGAGTATCGCACCGCCCAGAATACCCGCCTTACCGGCAAGCTTGGTGCCGGCCTTTTTGCCTATATAGATACCTGCAAAGCAGATGATAAAGGTCACCGCGCCGATAAGCAGACAGGAAATAAGCGCCTCAAGGAAACGATAATCGGCAATGGTAAAGCCAACCGATAAAGCATCAATCGAGGTAGCAACTCCCTGCACCAACAAAAGCGACAGACAGACCGACTTTTTCTCCTCGCAGGACTCCTTATTGGTGATTCCCTCATAGAGCATTTTGCCGCCGATATAGCCCAACAAAATGAGTGCTATCCACGGAATGCACTTTTCAAACGCCTTAAAATACTGTGCGACGGCCGAAACACATATCCAACCGATCATCGGCATAGCGAACTGAAATACCGAAAAGATACCTGCAACAACGGTCATTTTACGCTTTTTCATACACGGCTCGTTAAGGCCGTTGGCAAGTGACACCGAAAAAGCATCCATCGCAAGACCGATGCCAAGCATTATACTGTTAAAAAAGAACGCGAAAGTCAGATTCATAGCCATTCCTCCAAAAATAAAACGAGTACGGTAAACCGTACTCGGTGTCGAAAAACAAAAGACCCCCATGTACGTTAGACCTCTCGTACATGAGTCTCGCAAATTAAAACAAGCCAGGCCAAAGGGCCAGTATGTTGACTTGTTACGCTGTCAGCGCTTGCTACTCCCTCACAACGTTGTGTATTTTATCACAAACC
>JAGBXM010000106.1 GCA_017629275.1 Clostridia bacterium | reverse complement strand
CAAAAGCTTACGATTGGGGGAATGAAAAATGATGAGATATATAACGCGCCACGGCCAAATATCGCAGGATGCCGAGTATCTGGGCGACTTTACCTATCCTAAGGACGACAAGCCGTTATCTCCGCTCGGACGCGAGCAGGCACGAATGTTAGGACTAAGGTTGAAGAAACTCGGTTTTTCGGGAGTAATATTATCTTCTCCGTTTAGACGCGCACTTGAAACGGCAACCATTATCGCTGAACAGGTAGGTGTCTGTGTCACTCCGTTTAAAGGTGTTCACGAATGGTTTGGAAGTGAACGTGCGGTCCAATCAACCGATTGGTTGAGCATCGATGAAATCAAGGCGCAATACCAACACGTTAACCCTGATGCAGAATTGGAATATCCGTGGTGGCCGAAAGAAGCAGAACCCATTGAGCAATGTCACGAGCGTGTGTTCGAGGCGGTTGATCTTGCCGAAAAGCTTTATCCGAACGAGGAGATTCTTTTTGTGGGTCACGGTGCCTCAGTTTATGCGCTTATAAAAAAATACGGAATAAAAATTCAAGAGGGTAGGACAATGTTTAATTGTTCGCTATCGTGTATAGACCCTGATGATGAAAACGCTATATCAATTTTTGCCGACAATGAGCATTTGTCCGAAGATCAAATCACTAATAACAAACAAACCAAAAAAGAATGGGAACAGGAAAGAGCCAAGCAAAAATAGTCCCAAAATCGGATGATCTACCTTTGCACAATGCGAAAAAACACTTATGGGCAGTAAAACTTGCAACATGTTGTAAAAACTTGTATTTTGATGCAATTTTTTATTGACACAGCAAATCAATTAAAGTATAATTACACTATTATCAAACTATGTTTGGAGGAAATTTATATGTTTACTAACGAATATCTTAAAAAAGTTTATGCTGATATGGAAAAGCGCAATCCCGGTGAGACCGAATTCCATCAGACCGTTCAAGAGGTTCTGACCTCTATTGAGCCGGTTGTTAACGCTCACCCCGAATATGAAAAGCTTGATATTGTCGGCAGAATGGTAGAGCCTGAAAGACTCATCAAGTTCCGTGTTTCCTGGGTTGACGATAACGGTCAGGTTCAGGTTAACCGCGGCTTCAGAGTTCAGTTTAACTCGGCTATCGGTCCTTACAAGGGCGGTCTTCGTTTCCATCCCTCGGTTAATGAGAGTATTATGAAGTTCCTCGGCTTCGAGCAGACCTTCAAGAACTCGCTTACCACCTTGCCTATGGGCGGCGGTAAGGGCGGCTCCGACTTTGATCCTCAGGGCAAGTCCGACGGTGAGGTTATGCGTTTCTGCCAGAGCTTTATGACCGAGCTTTCTAAGCACATCGGTGCTAATACCGACGTTCCCGCAGGTGACATCGGTGTCGGCGCACGTGAGGTCGGCTATCTCTACGGTCAGTACAAGAGACTCCGTAATGAGTTTACCGGCGTTCTGACCGGTAAGGGCATTTCTTACGGCGGTTCGCTTATCCGTCCCGAGGCTACCGGTTTCGGTGCTGTTTACTATGCAGTTGAGATGCTTAAGTATTTCAAGGACGACATCAAGGGCAAGACCTTTGCAGTTTCCGGCTTCGGTAACGTTGCCTGGGGTGCCGTTAAGAAGATCACCGAGCTCGGCGGTAAGGTAGTTACCATTTCGGGTCCCGACGGTTATATCTATGATCCCGACGGTGTTTCGACCGAAGAGAAGATCAACTTTATGCTTGAGATGCGTGCTTCCTGCCGCAACAGAGTTGAGGATTATGCCGATAAGTTCGGCGTTAAGTTCTTCAAGGGTGAGAAGCCCTGGGGCACTAAGGTCGACATCATTATGCCTTGCGCAACCCAGAACGAGGTTGACGTTGAAGAGGCTAAGCAGATCGTTGCTAACGGCGTTAAGTACTACGTTGAGGTCTCCAATATGCCTACCACCAACGAGGCTGTTGCATATCTTAAGGAAAACGGTGTTATCGTTGCTCCTTCCAAGGCAGTTAACGCAGGCGGTGTTGCTGTTTCGGGTCTCGAAATGAGCCAGAACTCTATGCGTTACAGCTGGTCGGCTGAAGAGGTTGACGCTAAGCTTCACACCATTATGAGCAATATCTTCGAAAGCTCTATCAAGGCTGCCAACAGATACGGTCTCGGTGACGACCTTGTAGCAGGCGCTAACATCGCAGGCTTCGAGAAGGTTGCTGAAGCTATGATCGCTCAGGGCGTTGCTTACTAATCTTTATATTACATAAATTTGACAACCGTTCGCACGAAATGTGTGAACGGTTGCTTTTTTTGGAAATTTTTATAAAAACTGCAAAAAAGTCCCAAAAAAAGTATTGCGTTGTTTTAGGATATATGCTAAAATGAAAACAAATACAAAGAATAGTGTTGTATATTATTGTAATACAACCTTTTAAGGGGGCAAAAAATTGATTAGGGTTGATAGAGCGGAGCTCACTCGAAATGAGATTATACGCGTTGCTGCAAACCGTTTTTTGAATGACGGATATTCCAATACCACGGTTAACTCGTTAAGTAAGGTTTTGGGAATGAGTACGGGAAATATTACCTTTCATTTTCCGACGAAGGAGCATTTGTTGACCTCGCTCGTCAATATGCTTTGCGCTTTTCAGTGGGAGTTGCTGAAGGAGGAGACCAAAGAAGGTTACAGTCCGATTTTGGCGGTTTGTCTTGAATTGATGCTGATAGCATCTGCCTGTGAGCAGGATGAAATAGCGAAGGACTTTTTCCTTTCGTCTTACCGAAGTCCGATGTGTCTTGATGTTATTCGTGAGAATGACGAAGAACGGGCCAAGGATGTGTTTAAGGAATATTGCTCCGATTGGACCGATGCGCAGTTTAAGGAGGCCGAGGTCCTTGTGTCGGGTATAGAATATGCAACGTTGACGACGTCAAGTGATTCGGTGGCTTTAGAGCAACGTGTTGCGGGAGCGTTAGATACCATTTTAAGTATTTATAAGGTTCCTAAAGATATTCGTGAGAAAAAGATAAAAAAGGTAACCGAAACCAATTACCGCGAATTAGGACTCAGGGTTCTTAAAGAATTCCGTGAGTATGTTGATAAAACTACAGAGCAGGCACTTTTTGATTTGTTAAGTCGCAAATCAATAGTGTGATCAGAGTTCCATAGGAGGAAATCACATGAAAAATACTAAATTGAGAAGATTGATAAGCGTTTTGCTTTGTGTGACGTTGATTGCATCGTTTTTGCCGTCATTCACGTCAACGGCTATCAATTCGGAGTCGGTCGTTAACCGTGTGGTTGACGATGCAACGTGGGATGAATGGAAGACCCTTTTCGGTGTTGACCATCCCTCGACCGAAAATGCAGGTGCGGTATGGACCGATAAGTCGGTCTTTACTCCCAACGCTTTGCCGAAGGAGTATACCGATGCCAACGGAACGCTTACAGATACGGGCGACAACTTCCTTGTTGCTTTGTCGGCTATTGCTTCCAATAAAGAGATCGTCGGTTATTCTACCGTTCCGACCGATACCGTGCTTGTTCTTGACGTTTCGGGCTCGATGGATGCAGGTAACCCGTCAAGAGCTGCTCAGATGGTCAGTGCCGCCAATGATGCTATCCGCGATCTGTTGGCTCTGAACTATTACAACCGTATCGGCGTTGTGCTTTATTCGGGTAACTCAGATACAGGCTCTGCCACCTACCAACAGGGTACGGCACTTCTTATGCCGCTTGACCGTTACGAGATAAGGGTCTCGGGTAACAACCGTGATCAGGGCTTCTTGCATCTTGACGGTGATACCGTTAAGGTCCGTAATAACGTATATAACGATAACGGCAGTAATAGGTTTGATACAACGAAAGACGTTGTGGGCGGTACCTATATTCAGGCCGGTCTTTATATGGCTATGACCCAGTTCAAGGGTATTTCTAAAGCCGATACCTCGATTCAAGACGGCGTTATTCAGGGCGGTACCAAGCGTATGCCCATTACCGTTTTGATGTCGGACGGTGCGCCTACTCTTGCTTCTACCAACTACACCAATATCGGCACTTCTAACGTCGGTAACGGTATCAGCCAATATTGTGAAACTCCTGAGGTTGGTTTTCTGACACAGCTTACCGCGGCCTACGTCAAGTCGGAAATAGAGGCTCATTATGAAACCGACAGCTTGTTCTATTCGTTGGGTGTCGGCGTGGGCAGCAATCGGGTTGCCAATGCGGTTCTTAATCCCGCTAATGCAAACGACGGCAGTCAGAACTATTGGAATTCCTACTTCAACCTCGGTTACAATGAGGGTCTTAAGCTTACCGTGCCCGGTACCGGCCATACAAACAATCCCGGCACCAAAGAGGTAACCGTTTACCGTAATGCGGTTATTACCAGAGAAAACTATCTTTATACCGATGAATATTTCACCGCCGAGGGTGACGGTCTTGCCACAGGCTTTGAGGATATTGTAAACGAGATATATATTCAGTCGCGTTATTACGCTACAAGTCTTGAGGGCGGCAACCCCGACTTCAGCGGCTATATTACCTATACCGACCGAATCGGTGAGTATATGGAGGTTAAGGATATCAAGGGTATCCTGCTTAACGGCCACCTTTATACCGGTGAGATGCTTTCTTCCAAGATCGGTTCTGAGTTTGGTTCTATTGAGAATCCTACCGAACTCGGCCGAGAGTTCCTGAATTCGGTCAAGACCCGTCTCGGTATCACCGATAATACCGAGGTCTACCGACTTGTCAACAATGCCTGGAGAGATAAACAGCTTTATTACGGTGTTGAAGGCGGAAAGGCGGTATTCTCCAACTACATTGGTTGGTATGCTTATGCCGACGGTACCTATGCAGGCTATTATAACGAGGGTACCACCACTGTTCCCGAAGGTCTTGATACCGACGGTGACGGCATCGTCGATAAAAAAGTAGTTTATGCCAACAAGTCCTACGGCCTGCTTGGCGAGGCTACCGGCAGTATCAAGGACTCTGATATGATGTTTATGTCCATTCAGGTGCATACCAATATCGAAACGGGCGAACAGTCGCTTATCTGGAAGATTCCTGCCGCTTTGACCCCGATGGTTACCTATAAGGTTTCGGTTGAGGGCAACGTTATTACCGATAACACCAATGTTTTGGACGTTGAAATTGTTGAAGCAAATCCCGTACGTTTGTTGTACGAGGTCGGTCTGCATTCGGGTATCAACGAGCTTAACGTCGGACAGATCGTTGAAGCTAAGCACATTGACGCCGACGGCAACCGTGTTTTCTGGTCTAACTATTTCGACATTACTTCTCAGAGTCACGACGACCATATCGTGACCCACGCAGAGTTTATTCCCAACGAGGACAACGAGAGATATTACTACGTTGATATTGCTCCCATTTATGCGGCTGAGGGCGACGATGACGCTATTACTACCGCACCCGCGGCAAACGGAACCTACTTCACCAAGAAGTATACCTATTCAACAACGTCTGCTAAGCCCATTATATATTATGAGGAAATTTCGGCCGACGACCTCAGTGAGGCGGTTTATAACAGCACCTTGGGTTGCTACGTTCTTCCCGGTCATCTTTATAACCACCCCAACCCCGATGAGCTTCATAAGGATAAGAACGTCAACCGAACCGATTCGGCTCATTTGTACTATTATCCTCAAATTATTGCAACCAATGCTTATTATGAGGTTTCGACCCACCACGGTAACAACGGTAAGTTGACCGTTGCTCCTGCACAGGGTATTGCCATCAGCAAGACCATTGATCAGATTGAGGTCGGCGCATCGCAGGATTTCAGGTTCAGAATTACACTTACTGCCCCTCAGGGTGTTTCGCTCAACACCGAATATAACTACGTTCTTGCCGACATCGGTGAGACCGAGGGTGAGACAGGCTCGGTCCGTGTTGATAACGGAGTTATCGAGGTTGACCTTTCGGCAGGTAAGACCATTTATATTACTGATATTCCCGAAGGCACCGTTTACACCGTTGAAGAGATCAGCAATAACGGTGACTATATGGTCAAGAACGTTCACGTCAACGGCGTAATGCAGACGTCGGACGTTGCTGTCGGACTTGTTTCGAAGTACGTTATTGATGATGTTGATTTCCTTAACACCCCGACTAGTGAGGGTGAGTTGATCATCACCAAAGAGGTTACCCATCCCTTTGTCACTACACCTGCCGCATTGGCAGACAAGGTGTTTACCGTAAACGTTAAGTTGTCGGGTGGTGACGTTAATAATAAGACCTTTGTTCTTGCAACCGCAAACGGCACAGGTTCTGTCACTACCAATGCCAACGGTGAGTTTACCGTGACGCTCAAAGCAGGGGAGTCGGTTTCGGTCAAGAACGTTCCGGCCGAGACTACCTATACCATTACCGAAAGCAATATGCCTGACGGCTTCGAACTTGGCACTAATGCGAGTTCGAATCTTAAGGGCGAGATTCCTGCTGACAGCAACATTGTCGCAACCGTTGTTAATGATTATAGTTACGGTTCGGTTGATTCCGATATTGATGTTGTGCTCAACAAGGAACTTTCGGGCCGTGATTGGCTGGATTCGGATGCTTTTGAGTTCGAGGTTTTGAGATACGATCCGGCCTCGCGTGCACCCGAAACCAAGCTTTACGAAGTAACCCTTACCAAAACCAAGAATACTGACACCTATGCACTTAACGAGACCTACACGACCGAGGGCGTTTATTACTACCTCATTCGTGAGAATGCGGGGGACGACAGTATCGGCCTTACTTATGATACCGTTGTCCGTGAGTTCAAAGTTCACGTTACCGATACCGATATGGACGGCCGTCTTGAGATATCAAGGGTAGAAAACGTTCTCAGAATTACCGTTTCGGGCGATGCTGCTAACGGATTTTCTGTTACTGCCAACGATTTTGTCAACAGCTATGCCGCATCGGGTAACGATTCGATAGAAATTGATGTTCAGAAGCACATTTCGGGCGGACAGTTCCAGCTTAACGGCTTTAAGTTCGGTCTTTATACCTATCAGACCGACGAAAACGGTGATCCTACCGATGAACTCATACTTGCTACAGAATCTTCGTTGACCGATACATCGGGTAAGGCTTCGTTTAACCTTACCTTTACGGCCGCAAGTGTTGGCAAGACATTTAAGTATATTCTCAAGGAAATTGACACCGATATTAGCGGTATGACCTACGATACCGCCGCTTATGAGGTCACCGTCAATGTAGTGGATAACCTCGACGGCACAATCTCGGTCAATAAGAGTGTTGCCAAAATAGTATCTGCTACCGATAAGATTCCTGTAAATACTATTGATTTTACCAACGTTTATACTCCCGCCAACGGCGAGTTGCTTATCAGCGGTAATAAGGTTCTCGAAAACCGTGTTCAGTATGAAAACGAGTTCAAATTTGAACTTTATGAGACCGACGATACCTACGATATTACAGGTAAAACGGCAATTGATGAAGCCTACAACGCCTTTGACGGAAGCTTCTCGTTTGATCTTCTGACCTATAGCGCGCCCGATACTCACTATTATGTTGTGAAAGAGGCCGATACCGGTATTGCAGGTGTTGATTATGACGGCACCGTTTATAAGCTCAAGGTTCTTGTCGAGCAGGACGGTTCGGCTTACGTTTCAAGAATTGTTGAAATGGTCGGCGGAAATTCCTCCGATATCATCTTTACCAACACATACAGTGCCGATCCTACCGATGTTATTCTTTCGGGTAACAAGGTTCTGACGGGTCGCGACATAAATAATAACGAGTTCGAGTTTGCTTTGATTGAAACGGGTGCTGACTTCGTTGTCAATACAACCCCCAAGCAGATAGTTGAAAACATTACCAACAAGTTTACCTTTGATGCTATCAACTACACAACCGCAGGTACGTATTATTACGTTGTCAAGGAAGTTGTCAACGGATTGGGCGGTGTGACCTATGATGCGAACGAGTATCACGTGACGGTTGTTATCACCGACAACGGACGCGGACAGCTTGTTTCGACCGTTTCTATGACCAAACTGGGTCAGGCTGTTGCCGATATAGTTTTCCGCAACGGCTACAACGCAGCACCCACTACCATTGATATTGACGGTAAGAAGGTGCTCGAGGGTGCCAAGCCTATGGCGGCAGGGGATTATGAGTTCAAGCTCATCAACGCCATTACCAATGAAGTTCTCGCAGTTGCATACAACGATGCTAACGGCAATTATAAGTTTGAGGACATTGTTATTACCGCTGCGGGTACCCATCACGGTAAGATAGTCGAAACGGTTACCGACCTTAACGGTGTGACCTATGATAATACCGTTTACGGAGTTGTTGTTGATATCCAAGACGATCTCAACGGTAATCTTGTTGAGACCGACCGCAGAGTTTGGGTCAACGGTCAGGAGGTTGCTAACCCCAACGCTCCCATAGTTTTCACTAACTCCTATAAGGCCGCCAATGAGGTTGTAATACTTGGCGGTACCAAGAACCTGGACGGACGTACACTTAACGCTGATGAATTCAAGTTCGAACTTTATGAGACCGATGATACCTACGATATTACCGGTAAGACTGCGATTCAGACGGTTAAGAATACTGCAGGCGGTGAGTTTACCTTCTCGGAGATTCTTATTGACTCCGACGTTGACAGATATTTCGTTATCGTTGAGAACGCGGCTGACAATCTCGGCGGTGTGACCTATGACACTAACGTTTATAAAGTCAAGGTTGAGGTTACCGATAATTTTGACGGAAGCTTCATTATTGACACTTCTGTCACGCTGAACAATAGCACCACCAACATCGGTGCCGATAACATTGTGTTCAATAACACCTATAAGGCCGCCGATACCAAGGCAACGCTTGAAGGTACCAAGACCTTAAATGGACGTAAACTCAATGCCGACGAGTTTGAGTTCAAGCTTTACAAGACCGACGATACCTATAACATCAACGGCCTCACGGCTATTGAGACCGTTAAGAACGATGCCGACGGTAAGTTCAAGTTCGGTGATATTGAGATCAAGTCGGCTGACGATCTGTACTTTGTCATTGTCGAGGACGATACCAATAAGGCTGACCGTGTTGATTACGACACCACGGTCTATAAGGTAAAGATCGACGTTACCGATAAGCTGGACGGCACTTATGATGTCAAGACGGTTATTTACGTCGGCAACAACGAAAAGCAGGACGTAACCTTTGTCAACGTATTTACTCCCAAGGATATTGACGTTTCGATCAACGTTCAGAAGATACTCCAAAATAAGACCGACAAGGAAATGGGTCTTGACGGATTTGACTTTAAGTTGGTAGGCGAGGGCAAGGAACTCACTGCTAAGTCGGATAAGGACGGAAAAGCAGGATTCAATTTTGTTTATACCTCTAACGATATTGGCAAGACCTTTACCTATACCGTTACCGAAATCAAGGGCGACGTCAAGGGTATGGTTTACTCGGATGCCGAAATTAAGGTTACCGTTCTCATTACGGTTGATGAAAACGGCATACTGAAGGCTCAGTACACGGTAGACGAAACAGAGGTTGCGACTCCTGTGGTCGAGTTCACCAACGTTTATGAAGGCGATCCCGATATCCCTAAGACAGGGGAAACCACAAACGTTTGGCTCTGGTTTGTGCTTATGTTCGTAAGCGGGGCAATACTTGTTGTTGCTTTGGTTGCCGCAAGAAGCGGAAAGGAAAACGAGGCCTGAGTTTTTTTGTTGAAATTATAGTATAATTTTCGGGGGTGCGATCAAATCGCACCCCTGTTTTTCTGTTTTGTAGATAAAATAACAAGTATCTATTGACTTTTGTGTAAATTTAATATAAAATATACACGTATAGTTATATTCTTTTGTAAATTGCCTAAAATTACGCATAAAGTGGCAATTACAAAAAAAACATTTAAGGAGATGTGCTTATGACTAACACATTGAAAAAAATTCTTGCAATGTTGCTCGGCGTCGTGTTGACCGTGTCGCTTTGCTCTGTGGCTTTCGCTGCCATTTCCGGCGGTGACGCCGCCACTTTGGCGGCATTGGGCATTTCTGACGGTGACTCGACCAAGATTGTTGCTTCGCCCGACGGTTCCGGCCAGAAGGTAATTTTGTACGATGCAACCGGCGTACGTCCCAACGTTGAGTTGGTTAATGATTGGGCGGCCGGTACTACCTATACTGTTGCCCTTAAATATTGGATGGCGGCTGAACATACCGGCGGTTCTTTCCGGTTCTATTACGGTAAAGGTGCTGCTGTTTCGGGTAAAACCTCCTCGACTTCGTTCAGCGTTGATAACAGTCACATCGGCGACGGTGAATGGCATACGGTGTATGTGAAGTTTACCTACAACGTTCCTTCTTCTAATACCGCTAACACTAAGGTTTATCTGACCTTTTACAGCGGTGGAAGATTTAAGATCTATGTTAAGGACATCGTTATAAAGGCCGAGTCGTTTGCTAATATGCCCGGTAATTTTGATGTTTTGAAAACTGACGACGGTACTGCATTGAAGAACCAGACCAGTTTCACTTACGGTTCTAACGGTATGCTTAATCAATCCACTGTCGGTGCAGACGGCAGCGTTATTTTTAAACCTTCCAGCAACGGTCACTGGAAACTTAGTTCTCATAAGGCCGGAACAAAAACTCTCGTTCAGTTTACAAAGATTCAGAACGGTGAGCACGGCAGAGTTTCGCTTATGCCCGGAAACACATATTCTGTTTCGATTGAGTACAAGGCTGTTGCGTTGAGAAGCGGCACAAATGACGGCGGATTGATCCTTGGCTATTTGGAAAAAGATGGTGTAACAGAGGGTTATACCGGTGGCGGTTCGGCTCCTGTTTATTACGTTGATGCTATTAAGTGGACCTCTATTAACGAAGAATATAACACTTATAACTTCACCTTTACCTATAACGGTGTCGGCAACGCAGACCTTGTTATCGCTATTCCTTTCTCGGGTCAGAGTGTTGCTATTAAGAGTACTCAGGTAGTCCGTAAGACCGAAAATGCCGAATTGATTTCTATCGTTACCTATAATGATAACGGCTACATCACTCCTGTTGCAGGTTATGTCGGTTCGGCTATTACCACCAAGGGTAGCCGCGGTTATCTTGGCGAAGAGTGCAAAGGTTGGTCGTCAAGCCCGTTGTTGAACGATACCGTTACGACCTACCCTGCAGTCGATGCTACCTTGTATGCAAAGTATAATACCGTTGTTATTGATAACTTCAATTTCAAATACGGCATGAGAAGCGGTTATGACAATTATAATGCAAGTACCGCAAGTTTTAATTTGGGTAATAGCGTCAAGTTTAATACCACTACAGTAGGATTTATGATTCCTGCTTATGACGAAGTTGGTAACAATGACACAACTAACGGTAACTATGAGTGGTACAAATTTACAAAGGGTCAAAAGTACAGTGTTGCGCTTGACGTTAAGGATCTTACCACAGGTGCCAAAGGCAACGTGCTTGCTGTTACTGCCGCTACCGCCGGCGGTTCAGGCGGTAAGAGAAGCACCTCGAATCAGGGTTATCTCTACAGTGTTGCTGCTAACACTAACGGTGTTGACACGCAGTTCGGCGCGACGTTTACCTGTAAATTTGCTGATGGCTATAACAATGCCATTATCCGCGGTACTTCGGAAGATGCCACATTGACTATGGATATCGAAAGAATTATTATCACCAAGGTTTTGGACGACGAGCCTATTGCCAAGCTGGTTGCCGTTTCGAAGCGTGATGCTTCCGAGAAAAAGACCGCAGGTGTTAGATTTAAGGCTACCGTTTCTCAGACGACGTTGGCAAATGCTACCGAAGCAGGTTTTGTGGTTGTTCCTGCTGATGTTCTGGGCGGTAAGACGGTTCAGGAGTACATCGAAGCAGGTGGAGTTCCTGCCGCAAGATGCGTAAACTATAATGCGGCTGAGGGTACAAACCTTATTTACGGCGGATATACCTCCAACTATGTGGATAATGGTGTAGCATCTGCTTCGGCTTCGTATGACTATCAGGTTGTATTGACTGGTCTTACAAGTCTTTCCGATGACACATTTGATCTTCGCGGACTTGACTTTACGGTTGCTTTCTTTGTAACCACCGCAGAAGGTACCGTTTATCACGATACTTATACTACCAGCTATAATACCATTGCAGCTATGCAGTAAACTTTAAATTTTAGCGGCACCGTAAGGTGCCGCTTTTTTATATATTGCACCAAATTGAAACCAGTTGGTTCGACAAGTTTGTATATTTGTTGATTGAAAAATTTTACATTGTATGATATATTTATGTGGTCACAAATTTGAGGGAAGTGTTAAAGTTGAAAGAGTTTTACTTACAGCCCAAAATTGTTTCGGCAATGAAGGGGTATTACGCACAACAGTTTATTAAGGACCTTGTTGCAGGTATTATTGTTGCCATTATTGCGTTGCCGTTGTCCATTGCATTGGCCTTGGCTTCTAATGCAGAACCGGCTCAGGGTATTTATACTGCCATTTTTGCGGGATTTACCGTGTCACTTTTAGGCGGTAGCCGAATTCAGATTGCAGGTCCTACGGCAGCTTTTGCTACCATTGTTGCGGGTATAATTGCAAGTCAAGGAATGTCGGGTCTTATCCTCGCAACACTTATGGCCGGTGTAATGCTCGTTATTATGGGTGTTTGTAAGTTTGGCGGTCTTATTAAATTTGTTCCGCAGACCATAACGGTTGGTTTTACTTCGGGTATTGCGGTCACCATTCTTATCGGACAGATAAAAGACTTTTTGGGTCTTTCATATTTGCACGGCGAAAAGCCTATCGAGGCTTTCGAAAAGTTGGAAGCCAATATCCATAATATATCGACCTTCAGTTGGCAGGCATTGGCGGTTGGCGCCGTTTGTCTTGCTATTCTGATAGTATATCCCAAATTCGAAAAAAAGGTTCCGCCGTCTCTGATAGCCGTTGTGGTCGGCGCTTTGATGGTGAAATTTATCCCTGTACTTGATAAGGGTGTATTCACCATTGGTGAACTGTATAGCATTCCGAAAGGACTGCCGAAATTTCAGTTGACGGGTCTTGATTTTGGTGCCGATAAGCTTCTGGCGGTTTTGCCCGATGCATTTACCATTGCCATTCTTGCGGCCATTGAGTCGTTGTTGTCCTGCGTGGTTGCTGATAAAATGGTTGATTCGAAGCATAATCCCAACGCAGAACTTGTGGCGCAGGGTGCAGGTAACATTATGTCGGTAATGTTCGGTGGTATTCCTGCTACGGGTGCCATTGCAAGAACGGCGGCCAATGCCAAAAACGGAGGCAGAACTCCGATTGCGGGTATGGTGCACGCGGTTGTTCTTTTGCTTGTTTTGTTGGTTCTGATGCCGTATGCCAAGCTTATTCCAATGCCTGCCATTGCCGCAATTCTGTTTATGGTTGCCTATAATATGAGCGAGTGGAGAGAGTTTGTAAAGCTTTGCAAGACCTCTAAATGGCACGAAATTCTGGTGCTGGTCGTAACCTTTGTTCTGACCGTGGTTTTCGACCTGGTGGTCGCCATTGCGGTAGGCTTAGGAATTTACGTTATCTTTGTTATTGTGGAGAAGCTCAAAAAGAAAAAGGCTTAAAAAAATCCGTCAAGGCAAAATGCTTTGACGGATTTTTTGCTTTTGGATCGTAATTTTTCCGTTTAAACCCTTGAAGAATTGATATATATATTATATAATATACATTGGTTTATTGTAGAATAGTATTGCTATATGCATTTTTTTGAAATTTATTCGGTTTTTCGGGAGGAAAAATATGTTTACAAGAGATATTTTTATTGACCTTGGCACCGATAATACTTTGGTTGGTATTAAGGGCAGAGGTATTGTTATGCGTGAACCGTCGGTCGTAGCATACGATGTTCGTAACGATACCGTTAAGGCGGTCGGTGCGGCGGCTAAAGAAATGATCGGCCGTACACCGGGCTCTATCGTTGCGGTTAAGCCTATCAAGGGCGGTGTTATCGCAGACTTTGACGTTACCGAGGCTATGCTTCGTAAGTTTATAAAATCGGCACAGCGCGGTTCTCTGTTTTCGAGAGCCAGGGTTATGCTTTGTGTTCCTTCGGGTGTTACCGAGGTTGAAAGCCGTGCTATTTTTGACGCGGCAAGTCACGCGGGTGCTTCGGAGGTCGACCTTGTTGAGGTTCCGTTGGCCGCAGCTATCGGAGCAGGTGTTGACGTCGGTGCTTCGTCGGGCAGTATGGTAGTTGACCTTGGCGGCGGCACCACCGAGGTTGCCGTTATTGCTTTGGGTGATATTGTTACGTCGCAGTCGACCAAGGCGGCAGGTGACAGTTTTGACGAGGCTATAATTAACTTTATACGTAAAAAACATAATCTTCTTATCGGTGACCGTACCGCTGAGCAAATCAAGATAAATTTAGGCTCGGCGCTCCCCTTTGAGGGTGAAGGCTCGATGGAGGTCAAGGGTCGTAACCTTGTTGACGGACTTCCTAAAAATATTGAAGTCAGTGCCGAGGACGTAAGAGAAGCGGTGGCCGATCAGTTGGATCAGATAATTGATACCATTCGTTCAACCTTTGAAAATACACCGCCCGAGCTGGCCGCCGATATTATTGATAAGGGTATTGTGCTGACGGGCGGCAGTGCTAAGCTTCGCAACATTGACAAGCTTATCGCTACCGAAACGGGTATGAACGTTACCGTGGCAAGTGAACCCATGGATTGTGTTGCTTTGGGTATCGGCAAAAAGATCGAAAATAATCTCACGTTTGATACCTACATTTTCAAAAGAGGCAAGAGATACAGATAATTTTTGGAGGCACAGTTTAAATGCGCTTTTTTCTGAGAAGTAAAAACTTCAAAATTTTCATAGCGTCGCTGTTGGCACTCATAGTACTGGTACTTGGTATCGCATTTTTCACCCGTGTTTCTTCACCGTTAAGCAGTTTTGTCGGTGCGATAACCACACCTGTGCAAAAGGCATTCACTTCGGTGGAAAATTGGATCGAAGGCTTTCGATCATCGGTTAAGGATAATCAGGAGCTGTTACTTAAAATCGAACAGCTTGAGAAAGAAAATGCCGAGCTGACAGAAACGATAATAGGGTATGAGGAAACCAAAGCCCAGAATGACCAGTATGAGCAGTATCTAGGGATAAAGGAAAAGAACCCTGAAATGTTGTTCCAGACGGCAACGGTTGCATCCCGCGACGTCAGTGACCCGTATAAAGGCTTTACCATTAACGTTGGTCTCATTGACGGTATAGCTTTACACGACCCCGTTATTACCGAAGCGGGCGTTATAGGTTATATCAGTGAAATAGCACCGACCTATTCGAAGGTCACTACTATTTTGAGTTCCGACCTTAAAGCAGGAGGCAGGGACAGCCGAACACTTGACGAAGGTGTTGTTTCGGGACGCGGAGACCTTGCGGTCGACAACAAATGCTATATGTATAACCTTCAACGTGACTGTGCGGTTTCGGTCGGTGACTATATCGTGACCGCGGGCGGCAGTATTTTCCCGAAAGGTCTTATTGTCGGCAAGGTTTCGGACTTGAAGCAACAGACCAAGGATTCGTCACTGTACGCAGTGGTCGATTCGGCGGTCGATTTTGACGGTCTTCGGGAGGTTATGGTAATAACCTACTTCTCGGGACAGGGCTATGTGGGTCCGAAGGAGTAAGAATGACGGCTTTAAAATTAAGGTTTTTTATAAGTTACGTTATTTATCTTTTGCTGTCTTTGATTTTTGTTTTATTGCAGTCGTCGGGAATTGTCACGTTGCAGATAGGCTATGCTTCGGCGGTGCTGATATTACCGCTTACGGTGTATGCAGGGTATTATTTCGGTGAATACTTTGGTGCGACTTTTGGACTTATAGTCGGTGCCGTGACCGATGCGTTTGCTTCGACACTTTGTTTTAATACCGTGATTTTAACGGTATGTGGGTTTGCGGCAGGACTTTTGGTGACCCGACTTTTCAACCGCAACCTGTCGGCCGCCGTTGTTATGAATTTGGTCGGCGGTTTTGCTTACTTTTTTTTGAAGTGGCTTGTGCTGTACGCATTCCGCGACCCTGCGGCAGGATTTATTCTGACGAGATTTTCATTAACGTCGTTTATTTATACCGCCGTTTTGGGAATTTTATTGTATTTTTTGTTAAATCTGATATTAGGCAAACTACCTATAAGACCGAGTAAAAGATAAGTATTCTGAGATTTAAAGGAGGTGACCGCCGTGAGAGTCAAAAGAAAAGAGAATCCGCGTATTATTACGTTGATTGCAATAATGCTTGTTTTGTTTATGGCGTTTGGGTTCCGTGCCACAGATTTTCAGGTGGTGACCGCCGAAGATTTTGCGTTGAAAAATGCACACCTTACTGCAATAAAGACCAAGATTCCTGCAACACGCGGTGAGATCGTTGACTGTTACGGACGACCTATTGCGACCAACCGTGACGGTTACAGTATAGTGTTTAATTCGGCATATATGAAAAAGGCTGATTATAATTCTACCATCAAGTCTTTGACCGAGTTGTTGAAGTTATATGAACTTGAGTGGACTGACAGTTTGCCGATGAGCTTTGAGGCTCCGTATGATTTCACCGATGAAAGCGGCGCCAAGCGACTTAAGGTGAAATTGGGCCTTAACGATTATGCGACGGCCGAAAACTGCTATAATGAGATGATCGAAAGATACTCGTTGCAAGGGTATAACGACAGGGACAAGCGTACCATTATGGGTGTCAGATACTCTATGGAGCGTGCCGATTTTTCGGTTGCCAATCCGTTTACCTTTGCCGAGGACATTCCGTCGGAGCTTATGCTTACTGTGGCCGAGTCGTTTACTCACGTCAAGGGTGTCGAGATAAACGTCGTGGCTTACCGTCAGTATACCGATTCGCAATTGGCACCCCATACTGTCGGCACCATCGGTAAGATCAATGCCGAAGAATGGGAAACCTTGAAAAATCAAGACTATTCCTATAACGATTACGTCGGTAAAAGCGGTGTTGAGAAGAGCTTTGAAAAGTATCTGAAGGGTCAGGACGGTGAGTTGACCTATTACTTCGACAAGTCGGGTAACGTCGTTTATACCGAGGTTACCAAACAGCCCACGCAGGGTAACACCGTTTTTCTGACCATTGATGCCACCCTGCAAAAGGTCACTCAGGATGCCCTTAAAAATAATATCGAGTTGTTGAATTCGCGCGGACAGAGAATCACGGGCGGTTCGGTTGTTATTACCAAGGTTAAGACGGGTGAGGTGTTGACCTCGGCCAACTATCCTTCGTATGACCTTGAAAATTTGAGTGATTATCTTGACGGCAACGTTGCCAATAATCCTTTATATGACCGCGCATTAAGGGGTGTTTATCCTCCCGGTTCGGCATTTAAACCGATGGTTGCCATTGCAGGTCTTGAAGAGGGAATTATAAGCACCGACAGTGAAATCTATTGCCGTCAGAAGTATACTTTCTATAAAGACTATCAACCTTCGTGTATGCATTATCACAAGACGGTTGACGTATTTTCGGCTATTTCGCAGTCCTGCAACTATTTCTTCTTTGACACGGGACGTCAGGTTGGAATTACCAAGCTTAACAATTATGCCAAAAAAATGGGACTTGGAGTCAAGACGGGTATTGAACTCGGTGAGTCGGCAGGAATCTTAGCGGGTCCCGACTATTCCAAAGAGGTCGGAACACAATGGTATGCAGGTCTTACTTTGGCGGCTTCCATCGGACAGTCGGACAATGCGTTTACTCCGTTGCAGTTGGCTTCGTACACCTCCACTATTGCAAACGGCGGAACGAGGTTTAAATCAACCTATCTCAGTGCCGTCAGAACGGCATCCGATAATAAAAGCGTTTACCGCTTGACACCCGAAATTCTTGATACGGTCGATGCCGATGCTTGGGTCTTCGATGCGGTTAAGAAGGGTATGCGTTCGGTTACTTCAGAGGGTACGGCAAGTGCTTATTTTGCCGATTATCCAATTCAGATAGGCGGTAAAACGGGTACTGCGCAGACTACGGGCCCCGATAACAGCGTTCTTGTTCTTTTTGCTCCGTATGAGGACCCCGAAATTGCGGTTTCGATAGTTATTGAGCACGGTGAAAGAAGCACTTCGACGGGACCTGTTGCCAAGGCAATTATGGATGAGTATTTCTTTGGCTCTAATGAGGTTGCCGATCCCGAATTGCCGAATCAGTTGCTTAAGTAGTGGTATGACGCTAAATATAATTATTTAACATCATATTTTATGTTTTACTTTACAATTTTGTAGAATTATGGTAGAATATATTGGTGAATGATGGAGGTGTTGGCTTTTGGGTAAGACGGTTGTGCTTATTTCGTCCAAGGGCGGTAGCGGTAAATCTACCGTTGCGGTCGGACTTGCCACGGCTTTTTCCAATGAAGGGAAGAGTGTTTTGCTCATTGATGCCGACGAAGGTGCAAGGTGTCTTGACTCTATGCTATCCATCGACGGTGACACGGTTTTTGACATAAGAGACGTTTTAAACGGGGACGCAGATATCTCTACTGCGGCTATAAATGTGCCTCAGTTACCGCACGTATCGGTCATTCCGTCACCTTTGAGCGCCGAACCTTTGGAGCTTGAAAAGTTAGGCCAATTTGTTAAAACAATCGAAGATGACTTTGATTACGTTATAATTGATACCAAGGGACAACTTCCCGCAGAGCGTCTGAAGGCTTTGCCGAATACTTTTTCTTTTATTTCGGTGGTCAGCACCGATTCTATTGCGGTGAGAAACACAGGTGTTCTGACGGCCGGGTTAAAGCAATACGGTATTGCACCGAGGCTCATTATTAACCGTTTCAAGAAAAAAGACAGTAACGGTAAAGCGGTCAATATCGACGGTATTATTGATTTGGCTTCGGCACGGCTTTTGGGTGTGGTTCCCGAAGACAAGAGAATTACCGGTGTCAGAGGTCCGCTTCTATCAGGAATTGCCGCGGCGGCAGTTTTCAGAATTGCTTCAAGAATTGACGGTAAAGAATGTCATTTGCCCAAAATAAAAGATATTTTGTAAAATTTAAAGTGAGGATGATAATATGAACATTGCTTTGATTGCACACGATGCCAAAAAAGAACTTATGGTTCAGTTTTGTATTGCATATTGCGGAATTTTGAGCCGACATACCATCCTTGCCACGGGTACTACGGGTAAGTTGGTTTCGGAAGCTACCGGTCTTGACATTGTAAAATTCTTAAGTGGAGAGCAGGGTGGCGCTCAGCAGATTGCATCCAGAATCGGTTGCGATGAGGTCGATATGGTTCTGCTGTTCCGCGATGCACGTAAGGGTGAATCCGAACCCGACGAGACCAACATTATGCGTTTGTGCGACGTACACAATATCCCGATTGCCACCAACATCGCGACGGCCGAAATGCTTATTCACGGTCTTGAACGCGGTGACCTTGATTGGCGAGATATTATTCACACTAAATAAATATGTAATTTCACGGAATCCTTGCTCTGCAGGGATTCTTATGTGATATATTCGGAGGAATTATGGCTAAATACAACACTTCTGTCAAGGGCACTGCCGATGTTTTGCCTTCTGACAGCTATAAATGGCAGTTTGTTGAAAAGAAGATGCTGGAGACTGCAGGTCTTTTCGGTTTTCAGGAAATAAGGGTCCCCGTTTTTGAGTATACCGAAGTGTTTACCAAAAACGTTGGCGAGACCACCGACGTTGTTCAAAAGGAAATGTATACCTTTGTTGACAAGGGCGACCGTTCCATTACGCTTCGTCCCGAGTTTACCGCAGGTGTCGTTCGCTCGGTTATTGAGCACGGGCTTATTAACGGTGCTTTGCCCGTAAAGGCTTGTTACGTCGGCGGTTGCTACCGTTATGAAAAACCCCAGGCAGGACGTATGAGGGAGTTCCATCAGTTCGGTGCCGAAATGTTCGGTGCGGCCGATCCTTCGGCCGATGCCGAGATGATTCTTCTTGCACATTCGGTTCTGAAAAATCTAGGAATTAAGAATCTTTCACTTGAGATAAATTCTATCGGTTGTCCCGAGTGCCGTGCAAAATATCACGCCGCGCTTAAAGAGTATTTCAGCAGTAAGGCTTCCGAGCTGTGTGAAACCTGCCGCGAGAGATTAGACCGCAACCCGATGCGTATTCTTGATTGCAAATCGCCCGTCTGCGGTGAGATTGCCGACGGTGCACCCGTTATGATAGATTATCTTTGCGACGAGTGTGGCGCCCATTTTGAGGGCGTTAAGAAGCATCTCGATACCGTTGGCCTCAACTTCAGGGTCAATCCGAGAATCGTTCGCGGACTTGACTATTATACCAAGACGGTTTTTGAGTTTATTTCGGGTGATATCGGTGCTCAGTCTACCGTTTGTGGTGGTGGCCGTTATGACGGACTTGTCGGTCAGATGGGAGGACCCCAGATGCCGTCGTTAGGCTTTGCGATGGGTATTGAACGTTTACTTATGGTTATGGCAAGTCAGGGAACTTCATTCCCCGAGCCCAAAGCACCCGACATTTACATTGCAACGATGGGTGACATTGCCCGTCTTAAGGCAACCAAGCTGTGCACTGACCTTCGTGAAGAGGGCTTCTGTGCCATTACCGACGTTGCAGGACGTTCGCTTAAAGCCCAGATGAAATATGCCGATAAGATCGGTGCTAAATTCAGTATTGTTATCGGCGAAGATGAAATTATTAACGATAGCTGCGTTCTTAAGAATATGGCTTCGGGCGATCAGACCGAAGTTAAACTCAGCAGTGGACTTACTAAAGCTTTGTATGACGGTATGATACTGTCTATGGCTGAGAAGGTTCTCCAAGAGAATTAAATAATACTATTAAAAGTGCGTCAAACTTTTAAGTTTGACGCACTTTTTTTGTAGTGTGAGTTTGGTTTATAGATTGGACATTTTAGAGGCACATTTTGAACATACGTTTTTATCCATATATTCCTTGATGTTTTCGTGACTGCCGCAGAAAACGCATTTTGGCTCGTACTTTTTGAGAACTATCGAGTCGCCTTCGACGTAGACCTCAACGAGGCCGCCGCCGTTTTTAAGACCGAATATTTCGCGCAGTTCGGAAGGAAGTACAAAACGTCCCGAATTGTCAACATTTCTTACGATACCCGTTGATTTCATTAAATTCACCCCTGGTACATATATTTACATAACAATTATATCTTAACGAATTTTGTTTGTCAATCAAAAAATGACATTTTTTGCCATAAAATGTCAGGTTGTGGGGTGGGTTTTTGAAGTATATATGGGCGGTCACGGTGGTGTTTTGTTCTTTATATATGACGGTTTCTGGTAATTCGCAAGGATTTACGGCGGTGGTTTATGAGGGTTGTGAAGATGCGGTCGGGTTAATACTGACTTTGGGCGGTGTTATGGCGCTTTGGGGAGGGTTTATGGAAATAGCGGAACGAAGCGGAATAACGGCTGTTTTTTCAAAGTGTTTGTCACCGTTGATAAGGTTGATATTCCCCGAAGTTCGGGATAAAAAGACCAAAGAAGCGATAAGTATGAATATTACCGCCAATTTGTTGGGGTTGGGGAATGCCGCGACACCGTTAGGTATAAACGCGATGAAAAGGTTGGATAAATTGAACGGACACCGAGAAACAGCAAGTCGCAGTATGGTGACCTTTGTTATATTGAATACTGCATCGGTTCAACTTGTACCCGTGACAACTGCGGCTTTAAGGGCAAAATTCGGGTCTGAGGCGCCGATGAGTATATTGCCTGCGGTATTGTTGGCATCGGTTTTATCTTTGATTGTGGGGTTGGTTTTAGACCGTATTTTGCAAGGAGGCGAGTGATGGAAGGGATAGCAGCATTGACCTTGCCTTTATTGTTTGTCCTATTTATTGCGGCGGGGCTTGTCAAAAAGGTTGACGTGTTTGAGGCATTTTTAGTCGGTGCAAAAAAGGGGTTTGTTTCGTTGTGGGGGATAGTACCGTCGGTTTTGGCGCTTGTGTTCGCAGTTAAATTATTACGCGGCTCAGGTGTTATCGACCTTGCGGTTGACTGCTTGTCACCGATGGTCGGTCGGGTTGGCATTCCTGCCGAAGTGTTGCCGTTGGGGTTGTTGAAGTCAATATCGGGAAGCGGATCGACCGCGTTACTTACAGATATATTTGAAACCCACGGTCCGGATTCCGTGGTAGGCTTGATGGCTTCTGTGATATGCTGTTCTTCCGAAACGACCTTTTATACAACGGCGGTTTATTTTGGGTCGGTGGGGGTGAAAAATACACGGCACACAATTTTGGCGGCACTCGTTGCCGATGCCGCCGCGGTTATTTTCAGTATTTTGTTTGTAAATATCTTATTTTAAACGGTAAGCGGTAGGGGAAACACCGTATTCGGCTTTGAATTCGCGGATAAAGTGGGCGCTGTCGTAAAAGCCACAGGTCAAAGCGACTGACAAAACGCTTTCGTCGGAGAATTTCAGCATTTCTTCTGCTTTGGAAGCCTGGTTGTCGACAAAATAATAAGTAAACAAATAAAATAAAACCTCGCAGTTTAACTGCGAGGTTTAAATTTAAGAAATTACTTTATTATGCTTTCTCCGTCCATCTCGGCGGGCTGCTCGAGTCCCAAAATCTTCAAAATGGTGGGGGAAATGTCGCAAAGCTTACCGCCCTCGCGAAGTTCGCAATTGTAGTTTACAACGGCGAAGGGAACGGGGTTGGTGGTGTGAGCGGTGAAGGGCGAACCGTCAACATCTACCATACGGTCAGCGTTACCGTGGTCAGCGGTGATGAGAACTACACCGTCCATTTCGGCGGTGGCTTCAACAACACGGCCCACGCAGGTGTCAACCGTTTCAACGGCCGTGACAGCGGCGTTGAACACACCGGTGTGACCGACCATATCGCAGTTGGCGAAGTTTAAGATAATAACGTCATACTTGCCGCTCTTAATAGCTTCAACAACCTTGTCGCAAACGGGCTCTGCGCTCATTTCGGGCTGCATATCGTAGGTTGCGACCGAAGGAGACTTGACAAGAATTCTGTCCTCACCTTCATACTCGACCTCTTTACCGCCGTTGAAGAAGAAGGTTACGTGAGCGTACTTCTCGGTCTCGGCAATACGAAGCTGAGTAAGTCCGTTTTTGGAGAGATACTCGCCAAGAGTGTTGACCAAGGTCTGAGGTTTGAAAGCAACCTCAACGTTGGGCATCGTGGCATCATATTGGGTCATACATACGTAGAAGACCTGTTTTCTGCCGCCCTTACGCTCAAAGCCTGTAAAATCGTCGTCAACAAAGGTACGGGTGATTTCACGGGCACGGTCGGGACGGAAGTTGAAGAATACAACGCTGTCACCGTCGGCAATAGCCTTGCCGCCTGCAATAACGGTGGGAATAACAAATTCATCGGTGAGATTTTTGCCGTCAGCGTCAACCGTCTCGTAAGACTTCTTAATGGCAGAAACGGCGTCCTCAGCCATAACACCGTCGCCGTATACGCAGGCGCTGTATGCCTTTTCTACACGGTCCCAACGGTTGTCACGGTCCATACCGTAGTAACGACCTGCAACGGTGGCAATTTTACCAACACCGATGTCGGCCATTTTCTGCT
>JAGBXM010000105.1 GCA_017629275.1 Clostridia bacterium | reverse complement strand
GTTGCCGCTCGAAACCGAGTTTAAACTAAACACTGATATTGCATATAAAATTGACTTTAGATGCACCAAGGCGGCATTTAATGATGATACTGTTTGGCGTGACAATGGTGAAGATTATAAAGAGATTGCAACTCCAACCCTGCTGCAGCCCGAAGATTTCCCTAAATATAAATCATTCAAACAAAAATTCTGTGAGAAAACCTCTTTAACTGAAGACATTGATGTTTATCAACCTTTTTTCGCAGAGGAATATGCACAGTGCGTCTGCGGTTTCCCATTTGAAATCGGCAGTAAATGCGCCCATTGTGGATTAAATGTTGAAGATATTGCTAACATCATCTCGTTTGAAAATCTTGTTGAATTTGAAAAGGAAAATATTATAAAGATTGCAGAATCCAGATTTAATGCGGTTAAAGGTATTTTTGAAAAATCTAAAGACGATGCATTAGAACATGCAAAAAGCCTACTGCCTGCAGACGATAATGATGATTATGAATATGCTATAATTTGTTATGAAGAGGCGTTAGAGGCGTTGGCCAAAGTTCCCGGTTGGAAGGATGCCGACGAACTGGCCAAAAACTGCAATGATAGAATAAAAGAAATTAAAGCAGCACAGGAAACCGAACGCTTGGAGGCGGAAAGGCTGGCCGAAGTTGAACGACAGGAAGAAGAAAAAAAGCAAAAAGAATCTGAAGAAAGAGCAAAACGCAACCGAAAACTTGCCCTTATAATTTTGTTACCTATAATTGCTGTTATAATTGTTCTACTATTGCTGTTCAATGTTATACTTCCTTCTATCAAATATAACAGTGCCATATCATATATGGATGACGGAGAATATACCCAAGCTATCAACTTGTTTGAAGAATTAGGAGATTATAGCGACAGCCAAGCAAAGATAGTTGAGTGTAATTCTGCTATTATAGAAAAAGAATATCAGAAGGGTTTGTCACTTTTAAACTCTCAAGATTTTGACGAAGCTCTAAAGATTTTTGAAGGTTTGGGTGATTATAAAGACAGTCATACACAGATTCTTGAAACTAAATATCAAAATGGATTATTCTGCTATAATAAAAAAGATTTTGAAAACTCCAACCTTATTTTCAAAGAAATTCTCAATTATAAAGACAGTAAATCGAAAATCCATTATCATGAGTATGCTAAATCTGTCACGACCCAACCCACATGTGATAAAGAAGGCACAACCACGCTTTCTTGCAAAAACTGTTCATACGCCTACACTGAACCTATAGTTGCAAAAGGTCACGCATATAAAGAAACAGTTGTTCTCAAGCCAACCTGCACCACAACTGGCACGAAGGACTTAACCTGTAGCGAATGTAACTACACAACCACCGAAACAATAAAGGCAACCGGCCACTCATATACCTCTAAAGTTACAAAGCAGGCAACTTGTGAATTATCAGGCACTAAAACCCTCACGTGCAAATGCGGAGACAGCCGTACAGAGTCAATAAAGGCAACAGGACACAATTATTCGAAAGCAACTTGCACTAGCCCCTCTACCTGTAGTAAATGTAAAAAAACCAACGGTACTGCGTTAGGTCACACAACATCAACTAGTGTTTGTTCGAGGTGTAAGTATAATTTTATGAAACCAATTACCATTACGGATGAATCTTCATTTCGTGACTATGGTACTGAATGGAAGAAATACCCTATACCAGGTGGAACCTATAAAATAACAATTTCATTAAAAGAATATAACTACTTTGAATCCGAAAAATTCCACACCTTCGCTTTACGGAAGAATGACCTTTTAGGAGATGTGATTTATCTGAATAATTCGCTCAAAGGAGAACTCGTTGAGACGAAATACATAACAAGTTCGGAGGATTTTGTGCTCTTTACAGAGGGAAATGCCTTCTCTGTTAAAATCATTGTGGAGCCTGTTAATTAATTTGATATATAAAAAAGAAGGTGGAGAATTCATTGGGAATGACTAACTTAGCTATTTCAATTTGTTCTGCAGTTGTAGCAATCGCATCTTTTGTTTTTACTTTTTGCGTACACAAACAAACGAAAAAGCGCAACAAAAAGAAAGATACTTTGGACGCCTTTAGCTTATTGCAAGAACAGGTTCTTGATGAACTGTATAACATAAAAAAATCAAACGTCAACGTTATTGCAGAAGATATTCATTCAAAAGAGTTCAAGCATATTTCAACTATGATGGCGAGAATTGAACATTTTGCTGTTGGAGTTAATACAAATATTTATGATTTTAACATAGTAAAAAGATTAGCCGGCCGTCATTTTTGTGGTCTGTTTGATAAGTTGAAGCCAATAATTGATATAAAACGAAACTCAAATACTACTGAAAAACACTATGATGATTTTGAACTGTTATACAATCAACTCAAGAAAGTATACAAAACTAAATATCAAAAATCCGTAAAAAGTAAATAAGCAAAAACGAGGGATGGCATATTTTTGCCATCCCTCGTTTCTTTTTATATGAGTCCTATATCTCCAATTCGTCTTCCAAAATAACCGTAACGCCGAGCGTTTTTGCTTTGGCTAACTTGCTTCCTGCGTTTTCACCGCACAGAACGTAATCGGTCTTTTTGGAAACCGAGCCTGTGACCTTAGCGCCAAACGACTGCAGCTTTTCGGTCAACTCGTCACGGGTATACTTCTGAAAGGTACCCGTAATAACAACGGTTTTACCAAAGAACATATTATCGGTGTCGGCGGCAACTGCTCCCTCTTCCTCAAACTCAAGAAGCTCGGCGATTTTTATAAATTCCGAAATATTTTCGCTACTTGAGAACCAACGGCCTATTTCATCATTCATAATACTGCCGAAGCCCTCGAGCGACGAAAAATCATAACCCGTTTTAACAGCATTAAGGAACGCCTCGATATTTCCAAGGAAAAGCTCCGACATATCTTTAGCCGCACTTTTGCCGACCAACGGAATATTCATCGCAACAAGAAAGTTGGACAACTTCGTACGCCTTGCACTATTGACCGCTTCGATAAGATTTCGGTACGACTTCTCACCGAAACCTTCAAGCGCGGTGATCTCATTTTCAAAGCGTTCAAGTCTGAAAATATCGGCAAGCTCGGTTATCCATCCCTTTTGAATAAACTTTTCCAAGGTTGCTTCCGACAGTCCGTCAATATTCATCGCCTGCTTGGAGACAAAATGAGTAAACTTCTTGATCTGACGACCTGCACACTTGGGATTACCGCAGTATAATACCTTGATTTCCCTGCCTTCCGAAGCGGTGGTCTTAATTTCGGTATTACCGCCGCAAACGGGGCAAACGTCGGGAAATTCCAAACAATAATCCTCTCGTTTTTCTTCCTCTGAGCTCAGATTCTTTTCAACGTGCGGAATGATCATATTGCGTTTTGAAACAAGAATTCTGTCACCCGATAAAAGCTTCAGATTTTCAATAAACGTCATATTGTGCAACGAAGCACGATTGACGTTGGTATTGTCGATCTCAACGGTGTCAAACTCGGCAATCGGTGTCAACTGACCCGTTCTTGAAATGTTCCAGTTTATATCGCGCAACACCGTTTCAAAATGCGGATCACCGAATTTATAAGCAATTCCGTCTTTAAAATGGTGGGACGTCTTACCCTGTGCCCTGGCAAACGCAACGTCATCATAAGAAAATACGATGCCATCAATAGGCAGTCCTGACCTTTCGGCCTTTAACTTTAAATCATTTATCTTTTCAAGCGCCGATTCCGAAGTATCACTTGAATCAAGATAACAATGCTCGTTAGTGCCGAAACCGAATTCAACCAATTTTTTCAAGCGCTCGGATTTAAGTGAAATTTCATCAAGTCCCACAAGCACGTTGAACGGATAAAACTTAACGCCACGTTCACTGCAAACGCGCGAATCAAGCTGTCTTACCGAACCCGAAGCAAGATTACGGGGGGTCGAATACTTGTCCTCATCGTTGTCAATGTTATCGTTTATAGCCTCAAAGGTCGGTATGTCAATCAGCGCCTCACCCGTCACCACAAGCGAGTCTTTATAAGGAATCTCCAACGGAATATTAGCAAAAACACGTGCGTTGTGGGTAATGACCTCACCGACGTTACCGTCACCGCGGGTCGAAGCCGCCGAGAGTCGGCCGTTTTCATATTCCAGCTTTACGGTAAGTCCGTCTAACTTGAGACTTAAAATACCGTCCCCTGCCGTCGCCATATCCAGAACGTCTTTAACGTCCTTAGTTTTAGCAAGACTCAGTAGCGGAATCGGATGCTCGACCTTCTGCAACTCACTGACCGCCTCAAAGCCTGCCCGTTGGGTCGGAGAATTGGGCAAAACGACCCCTGTTTGGCTTTCCAAAGCCGTCAGTTCATCGAAAAGCTCGTCATACTGAGCATCCGAAAGACTGGGTGCATTAAGATTGTAATACTCGTCCGCACACTTATTCAAAAATTCAACAAGATAATGTATTCTGTCAAGTTTAACGTTATCCATAAAAATACCGCCTTTTAAATATCAATAACATTATATTCCTTTTTAATCCCAAAGTAAAGAGAACAATTGAAAACCAACCGGCTTTTTCACATATTTACAATCAAAAACACCAAAATAACCACGCCGCACCGCCGAGATTTCGGCGGTGCGGCGCTTTAGTTATTGATTAAATCAAGAATCTCTTATTTCATGCTGTTCTCGTAAGACTCGATCATCTTCTTTACCATCTGTCCACCGATAGAACCGGCCTGCTTTGCGGTGAGGTCACCGTTGTAACCCTGCTTGAGGTTAACACCAACCTCTGCAGCAGCCTCCATCTTAAAACGATTGAGTGCTTCCTTTGCTTCAGGTACTACTGTCATTTTTGTTTCACTCCTTTATTCAAAATTCGCGTTTGCATTACTATTGTGGGAAAATCTCAAAAATATATTAAAGGTAATTTAATCTTTAATTGTAAATTTCTTGCATTATTTTAAAAAGTCGACTTCGCGTTGTTGACTTAAAGCTTCAAAATGTATACAATATAATGTGTTATTATAATCAATAATTTTGGGAGGAAGTGAAACAATATGAAACGGATAATTGCCCTGATACTTATCACTGTCACGCTTTTATCTTTTACCTCGTGTCAGGAAAAAGCAAACCCTTACGACTACCGTGACGATGACAGCCTCACCGCCTACTTTTTTGACGTCGGGCAGGCCGACTGTTCACTTCTTCTCTTCCCCGACGATACCGTTATGCTGATCGATTGCGGCAACCGTGCCGACGGCAGAAAAATATCACAATTCATCAAAAACCTCGATATTGACACCATTGATTATCTCGTTTTATCCCATCCGCACGAGGATCACATTGGCGGTGCAACCGAAATCTTTAACAGTTTTGAAATTTTAAGCCTCTGTTTCCCGCAAATACCCAACGTTGCCAACGCCTCGAGTGACCTTTATGACGAGGTGCTTTCTGCCGCAAATGAAGAAAAAAGCCGTCTTATTCCGCTCACGTCGGGTGGACTGATAGTCGAAAAAACCAATTTTGACGTAACCGCAGTATCACCCGTTCAAAACTGCATATACAGCGACCTTAACGACTATTCTTTGACCTTGCTTGTCAATTGCTATACCAATACTCTGCTGTTTACGGGGGATGCCGAACAGGCCGCCGAAGCCGATATGTTGAAAACCGATATTAACCTTCACACCGACATTTTAAAGGTCGGTCACCACGGCGCTGAGACCTCGACCACCGAAGCCTTCCTAAAGGCTGCCAAACCGCAGGTCGCCGTTATTTCTTCGGGCAAAAACAATTCTTATAAGCATCCTCACGATGAAACCTTATTGAGGTTGAAAAATGCCAACGTCAAGACCTACCGCACCGATACGGCAGGTACTGTAATTGCACGTTGCTACGACAAAGGCTTCAGCATCGAAACCAACCAAAACATCAATCTTGACGGAAATTGAGGTAAAATATGAACAGTAATTCATTACACGTAAACACAAAAAACGGTGTTACCTACGTCACCTTCCCCTCATTGGAGATTGACGGCGTTCCCCACCTCTTTACCACCCGTCACGGCGGTGTGTCTTTGGGCAAATTTTCAACAATGAATGTGTCCTTCTCACGCGGTGACGACCCCGAAGCCGTAACCGAGAACTATAAACGGCTTTGCGCTATTCTCGGTACCGACTGGCAAAAGGCGGTATTGTCTCATCAGACCCACACGACCAATATCCGAATTGTCACCGAAGAAGACGCCGGTAAAGGCATTGTGACCGAACGCGACTATTCGGACGTCGACGGGCTTATCACCAACGTCAAGGGACTCACCCTTGTAACCCAATATGCCGACTGTGTCGGTCTTATGTTTTACGACCCCGTAAAACAGGTCGTCGCCACCTCACACGCAGGTTGGCGCGGAACGGCAGGTATGATCGGTAAAATCACGGTTGAAAAAATGCAAAAACACTTCGGTTGCGACCCCAAAAATATCAAGGCCGCCATCGCACCCTCGATAGGTCCGTGCTGTTTCGAGGTCGACAAGCCCGTCTATGACGAATTTATCAAAATGAAGGGCATTGATCTTGGGCAAATCATAACCGACGACGGCAACGGCAAATACCACATAGATCTATGGGAAACCAACCGTCAGACACTTATCCTTGCAGGATTAAAGAATGAAAATATTTCGGTTACCGATCTTTGTACCAAATGCTTACACGACGACTTTTTCTCTCACCGATATACCAACGGTGAACGCGGCAATCTCGCGGCAATGATAGCACTAATTTAAAGGATGGATTTTATGAAAAGAACCAGCGGTGTTTTAATGCACATTTCCTCACTTCCGGGCGACTACTCGATAGGTACCTTCGGAAAACACGCCAAAACCTTTATCGACTTTCTGTATAATAGCGGTTTTTCATATTGGCAGGTATTACCCTTCAGTATGGTCGACGAATGCAACTCACCGTATAAATCGTATTCCGCATTTGGCGGCAATCCGTTTTTTATCGACCCCGAAATACTTTTTGAGCAAAAATTGATAACCGCCGACGAATTATTCGACGCACGTCAGAAGACCCCTTACTCGTGTGAATTTGACCGTCTTCGTATCGAACGTATGGATCTGCTTTTAAAGGCTTCAAAACGTGTTGAAAACAAATCGGAAATTCTTCACTTTATCGAAAGTAAGCCTTACATAAAGCAATGCTGTCAGTTTTTGGCTTTAAAAGAGGCAAACGGGGACACCGAGTGGACCGACTGGACGGTCGCCAAACCCAACGACAGTATTCTCTTTATGTGGTACTTCATACAGTACGAATTTTTCCGTCAATGGAAGCTTATCAGCGATTACGCCCATTCCAAAAACATCAAGATAATCGGTGATATTCCCATCTACGTCGCATACGATTCAAGTGACGTATGGGGTAACAAGGAAATGTTCCTTTTGGACGACGAATACCGTCCCACCGACGTCGCAGGCGTACCGCCCGATTACTTTGCCGAGGAAGGCCAACTTTGGGGCAACCCGCTTTACGATTGGGACAAAATGAAAAAAGACGGATTTTCTTGGTGGAAGGCACGTTTACAGACTATGTTCGAACTGTTCGACGGTGTCAGAATCGACCATTTCAGAGGACTTGAAAGTTATTGGAGCGTTCCTGCCACCGCCAAGACCGCCAAAGAGGGACGTTGGGTCAAAGGCCCCGGTAAAGAATTTATTGATATGATAAATTCCGTTCGCGGTGAAAACTTTGTTATTGCCGAGGATCTGGGCGACATCACACCCGAAGTTATCGAGCTTGTCAAATACAGCGGCTTCCCCGGTATGAGGGTGTTCCAGTTCGGCTTTATCGACGACTGCGACAACCCACATCAACCGCACAACTATCCCAACAACTGTATTGCCTACACAGGTACTCACGACAACAACACCCTTTTGGG
Source organism: Clostridia bacterium (assembly GCA_017629275.1). Classification (GTDB taxonomy): domain Bacteria; phylum Bacillota; class Clostridia; order Oscillospirales; family Acutalibacteraceae; genus UMGS172. The sequence continues at coordinate 22,250 of JAGBXM010000105.1, read as the reverse complement.
TTACGTATGGGAGCTTGACGAGAACACCAGAAAAGGTATGCTCGAATACTGCGGCTATACCGACAAAAATTGGGACGCTTGTTACGACCGCATCATTGCCACTATGATGGGTAGCCACGCAGGCACCGTTATATTCCCGATACAGGACCTTTTGAAGTTCGGCTCCGACACCCGACTGAATATCCCGGGCCAGGCCGAAGGTAACTGGTCATACCGCATAACAAGCGAACAGTTGAATTCACTCGACATAAAAAAATACAAACGTTTAAACTACGTTTACAGAAGATGATAATTTATAAAGACCGTTTCCTTTACTTCGAGGGAACGGTCTTCATTTGTATAAAAACTCCACAAATCAGAGATTTTTTGTCGTAGTTCTCATATTTGTGGCTTTACAAGTAGAATTTAAAGCAATATAATAAACATATAAAGGAGTGTGAATATATGTCTGACTCAAAACAACTTTTTGCACGAAACCTTAAACTCATACGTCAAAGCAGAAATTTAAGTCAGGTAAAACTTGCCGAATTGCTTTCCTACACAGGCAAAGCCGTCAGCAAGTGGGAATCGGGCTCGGCTCTTCCCCCTGCCGAAGTCTTACCGCGTTTAGCCAAGGTACTTAACACCGACTTAAACTCGCTTTTTAATTTCCGCGAAGACCCCAGCTATTTCTTAGGTGTGGACGGCGGAGGCACCAAAACCAAATTTATGCTGACCGACAGTAAGGGAAGTGTTTTAAAACAGCTCGTCAAAGGACCCTGCAACCCGACAAGCGTAGGAATAGATACTGCCGTAAGCGTCTTGACCGATGGAATCAAAGAAATTTGTCAGGAAATTCCGTTTGGCAAGGTATCGGTATTTATCGGCAGTGCAGGTTGCGGAATTGAAGCCAACCGCCAAACCGTGACCGAACGTCTTATGTGTCTTAATCTTTCACAGCTTTCCGTCAATGGTGACGGTGACAACATTATATCCGCAGGTCTTAAAGGTCAAAACGGTATCGTTGCGATAATCGGCACGGGTTCGATAATTTACTCGGTCATAAACAAAAAGCGTTACCGTATAGGCGGCTACGGTCATTTTATCGGTGATACTTTTTCGGGAACCGAAATCGGTCGCGGTGCTTTGGAAGCCGTTCTTGCCGAACTTGATAAAAGCGGTGAACACACCTCTTTGACCGATATTATAACCGCGAAGGTCGGAACCGACATTTCAAAGATATTAACCGATATGTACGTTGAGGGCAAAACCTATATGGCGCAGTTTGCTTTTTCTGTATTTGAAGAAGCCGCCAACGGCGACAAGGTTGCCAAGGCAATTATCGACCGCAACGTAGATGCACTCTCATCCAAGCTTGCCGCCGCCTTAAAGAACTTCCCCGAAACATCCGAAGTTCCCGTTATCCTTGCAGGCGGTATCACCCATTTTGCCGATCGGTTTGTCGACGAAATCAAATCTAAAATCAAAGATAAAAGACTTAAATCAATAGAAATTTTAGACTGTGAACCCGTAATCGGTGCCGTTCTGTTGGCAGGTGCACCCGAAGTAAAGGAGAATGAAAATGCTTAATACCGAAATGAGAAACCCCAATTCTACACACATTGACAAAATGACCTCTCTCGAAATGGCTAAGGTCATTCAGGCCGAAAACCTTAATGCCGCTTTGGCAGTCGAAAAGGCACTTGAGCAAATAGCCGAGGTTATCGACCGCATTTCAGAGCGTATAAACAAGGGCGGTCGGCTTTTCTACGTTGGTTGCGGCACTTCTGGTCGACTTGGTATTCTTGACGCCTCCGAATGTCCTCCCACCTACGGTGTTTCACCCGATATGGTCGTCGGTCTTATTTCGGGCGGCGATAAGGCTATCCGCAATGCCGTTGAGGGTGCCGAGGACAATTTCGAGGCAGGCTACGGCGATATTTCAAAATACAATTTAACCGAACTTGATTCGGTTGTCGGCATCTCGGTTGCCGGCGGCGCACAGTATGTTTTGGGTTCACTCACCGTCGCAAAGGAAAAAGGTGCTTTGACGGTAGGACTCACCTGTAACGAGGGTTGCAAGATAAATGAATTTGCCGACCTTCACATCACCACCGACACGGGCGCCGAGGTCGTAACAGGCTCCACCCGAATGAAGGCAGGCACGGCACACAAAATGGTGCTCAATATGATTTCCACCGCCGTTATGATCAAGTACGGCAGGGTCTATCAGAACCATATGATCTACATAAAGCCTGTCAATGTCAAGCTCCGTGACCGAATGATAAGAATTGTGCGCGACATTGCCGAGGTCACTTATGAAGAGGCAGAGCAGCGCCTTGAGGCCAACAATTGGGAAATAAAAGACGCAGTTGAAAAGGGGTTGAAATAATGACGACCAGCAAAATTGAACTTGTTAACGGACGACCGATACTGTTTGTTAATGGCATAAAAACACCTGCGGCAGCTTACATCACATATTTTGACGAGCGTTCGCATTGTGACGATTTTGCCAATGTAGGCTATGAGTTATATTCGCTTTGTGCCTCGTTTACAAGCCTGCCATTGAACGCCAACACAGGTTTCTCCCCTCTTTTTGGTATCTTCGACGTCAAAGGCAAACCTGATTTCAGCGAGTTTGACAAAAATGTCCGCAAGATTATTGCCGCTTGTCCCAATGCAAAAATCTTCCCGCGAGTCCGCATTTCAATGCCGCAATGGTGGGTTGACGAGCACCCTCAGGAATGTTGTAGAAGCGGTGACGGAAGGCTCAGAGAGGCCATTTTCTCTGAAGAATTTAAAGTCACGGGTGCCGAAATGCTTCGCGAGTATATCGTCCACGTACAAGGCTCTGATTATGCCGATAATATTGTCGGATACCAGGTTGCAGGCGGTTTTACTGAGGAATGGTTCCATTTTGACTCTAAGGGAAGTGTTTCGCCCAACTCCAAAAAGTATTTTAATCAGTATTTGAAGGCGCATTACCCCGAAAAATATACTGATGATATTGAAATTCCTGAGGAAAAGACCTACACAGGTAAGGGTTTTATCGAAGATGAAACAGCACTGCATTATCTTGAATTTTTGAACGTCAGCCTCGCCGAAACGATTGCCCATTTTGCCCACGTTGCCAAGGAATGCGTTGATTTCAAGCAGATAGTCGGTGCGTTTTTCGGCTACGTTGTGGATATCGGCGGACCTGTAAGAGGTGCAAGCGGTTTGTGGGAAATGCTCAAATGCCCCGATGTTGACTTTTTGTGCTCGCCCAACAGCTATGCCTTTATGCGTGCATTAGGTAAGGATTGGCACGAGTCTATACCGGGCGAAAGCCTGAAATTACACGGCAAGCTCTATTTTGTCGAAAACGACATCCGCACCCACCTTTCCGATTATCCCGATAACTGCCGTCCCGGTGTTGACCCCGAGAAAAAGTATGAAGGTCCTATCTGGAAAGGCCCCGAAACGGTCGAGGGCTCGGTTGCCGCTATCCGTAAATCGTTTGCCCGTCAGTTGACCCATTCAAACGCTTTCTGGTGGTTTGATATGTGGGGCGGCTGGTATGATTGCCCTGAGCTTATGCGTGAGATGAAGCGTTTTCGTGAAATTATGGGTGATTACACCAACAAAGCCACCGATATGCCGCAAGAAAACTCCGACATTGTGCTTGTAATAGACGAAACCTACCACCGTCGGATCGGCACAACCGACCCGATGTACTATGTAGCAGGTAAATACCGCATAGCATTGGGTAACACAGGTATTCCTTATGATATAATGATGGCTGAGGACTACACTCATTGCAAGGATTATAAAGCGGTAATCCTGCCATACCCCGAAGAATATTTGTCCGATACCGCAAAGGCGCTCAAAGAATTTTGCAAAAAGCACAATATCCCTGTGCTGACCGCGACCATAAGTGATATGACCGACCTTGACACCGACACTTTACGCGCTCGACTTGTTGAAAACGGTGTTCACAGTTACTGCGGCACGGGCGATATTATCTACCGCGGCAACGGTTATTTGTGTATTCATTCAGCAACAGACGGTAAAAAGACAATTACTCTTCCCCAAACCGCCGAAATAACACCAATAGCCCCTGCCTCACCTTCTTTCACCTCTGATAAAATTGAGGTTGAAATGAAAGAGTTTGAGACATTATTATTTAAGGTTAATTAACTTCTAAAATTAAGATTCTTCGTCAATGGCTCAGAATGACGGTATAAATTTACCTTTTGTCATTCTGAGCGAAGCGAAGAATCTTTTTTATTGTATAAAAAGTCAAATAAAAGACAACCCACCCACTTGTTCAAAACAAGCAGGCGGGTTGGTTAATCAAAAAAATTATTTCTCGCAGGAATCGTCATACTTGAGGTTCGGGAAGTACTTGCAGAACTCCTTAAACTCTTTACGATAGTCACCCTCGATTTCAACGAAATGGTGGATGTAAGGACCATCGAGAAGTCTTGATTCGATCTTGTCAAGATTCTCAAACTCACCCCAGAGGTAGGTACCGTGAGTCTCAGGGCCTTCACAGGTGTGGCAAAGCAAGGGCAATACCATATAGTTGCCGCTTTCCTGGTCGATTCTTGCTACGGTATAGGTGCCGTCCTTTGCACGGAACCACTCACGCTGATTGACAAGCAATGCAGGACTGTCAGCAGCCTTGACAGACAACGGGAACGGTCCACAGTGCCAAAGCAACTCTGCGTTCTGATTCTCAGGATGACGAACGGTAAACTCACCCAAGAAGGGTCTCTTCTTGCCGAGGGTTGCAGAAGTAAGCAAGGAAGCTGTAATTGCACAGTGCATATCGCTCTCACAAGCAACATAATAACCCATATCATTCAGTACACCGAATACTGCACAGGGGCAGAAGCCGTCGAACATCTGAATAAATCCGGTCCAGCACTCACTAGACATAATGTCAACGTTATAATCCTTGAACAACTTTTTATATGTAACAACCATAGTAGCCATGGTGTCGAGATAGTTGGGAGTGAGATCATCCATCTCATAGTTGTCCTTGAAGTACTGCAGAACCTCTTTAATCTCGTCCTGCATGGTCTCCTTGACCTCTTTATATGCTTCCTGAACAAATGCAAAGTTGATGGGAATGATACGGATACCAAATTTCTCCATCAGTTCGCCTTCGTTCCAGATAACCGAGAAGAAGGGCTTCGGACGAGCGCCAAGCTGACCGATACGCATACCGCGGAAGTTCTTGACCATACAGGCAACCCTTACAAAGCTGTCGAAACCTTGTGCAAAAGTATCCGATTCAACACGGCAGCAGTTGATGTGACTGAAAGGAATGTGATATCTCTGCATCTGACGGGAAAGTCCGAACGAACCGCACTGCGAATCGGTAGGACGCATACCGTGAACGTAATACTCGTCATCCAACGGAGCCCAGATGCAAACCGGCTTATCCATAGCCATAGCAAGGTCTGCGGCGGCTTCTTCGTTACCGAAGTTTGCATTGATGATAAGAACTGCATCAACACCGGCCTCCTTGAAACGGGCTACGGTATCATTGACCGATTCCTCGTTGTAAACAAGATCATTACATCCGAGACCCTTGGTATCAACAAACTCAACGTTTTCGTTTGCGAAGTTCTTCTCGATGTAATCAACAAATCTGTGACCTCTCTCCTCTGCCGAAACCCAAGTTAAGAAGGTTTTTTCAGGACGATTGGTCGTGTCACGGCGCAAAGGCACAAGACCTACTTTGACTTTGTAATCGAACATAATATTCACCTCATATTTATTAGGATGAAGCCTCACCCATAATTTACAATAATATTATCTTACTTTTGGCAATAAAAATCAATAGACTTTTTGCAAAAAGAATAGCTAAATTTACTAATTAATCATCATTCGAGAAGTTACCCAGCTCGTTTTTGGAAGCGGCTTTAAGATAAGCATTGATAAATCCGCCAATATCTCCGTCCATAACCGCGCTGACGTTACCCGACTCAAAGCCCGTTCTGTGGTCCTTGACAAGGGTATACGGCATAAACACGTAAGAACGGATCTGTGAACCCCAGGTAATTTCCTTCTGCACACCCTTGATATCCTCAATTTTATCGAGATGCTCTCTTTCCTTTATCTCAACAAGCTTTGAACGAAGCATAGTCATAGCTGTCTCACGGTTCTGAATCTGGCTTCGCTCGGTCTGACAGGCAACGACAACACCCGACGGAATATGGGTAATACGAACAGCCGATTCGGTCTTGTTGATGTGCTGACCGCCCGCACCGCTTGAACGGTAGGTATCGACCTTAAGGTCTTCATCTCTGATCTCAATATTAACGTCCTTGGTAATTTCGGGCATAACCTCAAGCGAAGCAAAGGAAGTATGTCTTCTTCCCGACGAATCAAACGGAGAACAGCGAACAAGTCGGTGAACACCGTTTTCACCCTTTAAGTATCCGTAAGCGTTTTCGCCCGTCACGGTAAGCACTGCACTTTTAAGACCTGCTTCTTCACCGTCCAAAAAGTCGACCATATTGACCTTAAAGCCGTTATGTTCGCCCCAATGGGTATACATTCTGACCAGCATCTGCGTCCAGTCCTGCGCTTCGGTACCGCCCGAACCTGCGTGGAAGGTCAGAATGGCATTGTTAGCATCATACTCACCGATAAGCAAGGTTGAGAGTCTCTGCTCTTCAAGACTCTTCAAAGCCTCGTCAACCGACTCAACTATTTCATCGAGCATCGAAAGGTCTCCCTCTTCATCGGCCATTTCGATAAGAATAAGGGTATCCTCATACAAAGACTGCAGCTTTTCATACTTTTCGACCTTTTCTTTTAAACGGCTGGTTTTCTGCTGAATCTCCTGCGCCTTTTCAAGATCATCCCAAAAGCCGGGAGCCGCCGCCTGAATCTCACAAGACTCGATCTCTTTTCTCAAGTATTCAAGACCCAAAGCGTCGCCAAGCTCTTTAATGTCGTTTTCAACGGCCGACAGTCTCAATTTCTGTTCTTCAAACTGAAGCATAAATTTCTCCTTAAAGTAAATTAAATCTTTTTAACGGCAAATGCACGCCAATTTTCCATGGTTTCCTCGTCGATTATTTTATAACCGAACCTTTCAAACGCCGCCTTAACGTCATTCTCGCGAACGTCAATGATACCCGAACAGATAAACACACTGTCCTCTTTCATAAAGTTGTCAACGTTACTCAAAAGCGAAATGATAACGTCGGCAACGATATTGGCACAAACCACGTCATAACGGCTTGATATCTTGTCACAAAGGTCACCCTTTATGTAAGACACCTTATCTTCAATACCGTTCATTGCGGCATTTTCGTCGGCAACCTTAACGGCAACGGGGTCAATATCCACACCGTCGGCGTGTTTGACTCCCAACAACACGCCCGCAATACTCAAAATACCGCTGCCCGAACCGATGTCAAGCAAGGTACAGTCGGGATAAACAAACCTTTCAAGAAGACCCAGACACATTCTTGTAGTAGCGTGTGTGCCTGTACCGAAAGCCGCACCGGGGTCGATGCTCAAGACCACTCGGCCGTCCTTATTGTCGTATTCTTCCCAGCTCGGTCTTATAACCAACCTTTCACCGATTTCGGTAACCTTGAAGAACTTCTTCCAATTATCGGCCCACTCGGCCTCACTGATACTGTCGGTATCGATCTCGCAATTGATGCCGACCGCCGCATACCGTTCCTTTAAATAGGCCACCGCCTCAAACGGATTTTCCTCATCGCTTATATAAATATGAATAATGGAAACCGTGCGGTCTTTTTGCAAAAGCTCCTCATCTATCATATCAATATGAGCAATGTCCAATGCGTCCTGCTCCAAATTCGAATAATCCTCAACGTAAATACCGTACGGCACGACCATATTGGCAATGGCCTCGGCCTCTTCGGTATCGGTCACGGGAACCTTTATCTTGATTTCGGTCCAATCCATCAAATTCACCCTTTAACATATTATCAATTTATTGTAACACATTGAGCGACTAAAATAAACAACAATTTTCAAATATTTTTGAAATTTTGAAAACAATTGATTTTTGTAAGTATATGTAGTATAATTCACGTGTATATACAGTACGCTAAAGAATCCTTATTAAAAGGAGTTTTCATTTATGATATGGCATAACGCAACACCCGAAGAGGTTTTAAACGAACTCGGCGTTGAAAAAGACAAAGGTCTTTCCGAAACAACTGCGGCCGACCGTTTAAAAGAATACGGCCCCAACCTTTCGGTTATGGATGAGGATATAAGCCTCAAAAAAGCCTTGACCGCACAGCTCAAAAAACCGTCGGTCATCATCCTCCTTTCCCTGCTCGTTATATTCGTTCTTCGTGAGCTTGTTCTCGGCACAAACAACTTTTTGTTGCCCATAGTAGCACTTATAATACTCGCCGCCAAGGAAACAATATTCGTATATGCTGAATACCGCTGTGTCAATATGCTGTTTCGCCTTAAGAACCGCATCACCACTTCGGCAACCGTTATCCGCGCCGGTGTGGAAAAGACGGTCAATGCCGCAGAACTTGTCCCCGGTGATATTGTCAAACTCTCAGAGGGCGACTTTGTTCCTGCCGATGCCAGACTAATTGACTCTTTTGCTTTAAGATGCGACGAAGCCGTTCTTTATAACGAAAAAGAGGTCATAGCCGTCGGCAAGGACCATACCGAAATGCACGACGACCACCGCCCCGTCAACGAACGCAGTAATATGGTGTACTGCGGTTGTCACGTTATGAGCGGTAACGCATTGGCCGTTGTTACCGAAACAGGTGAAAATGCCGAAATAAGACGTTATTTGAAACGCGACCGCGTTTTCACACACAAAGGTGTTCAAGACCGAATTGCCGACCGTTTCAGTTCCCTTTTAAAGGTTTTCGGTACTTCGGCTATTGTTGCCTCGATCTTACTCACCGTTTTCGGCACCTTTGCAGTCACGGGCAACGTCACTTGGGGCAAATTCCTGGAAGCCCTCATTGTTGCCGTCAGCTTTTACATAGCCGTAATGCCTGAAAAGTTATCCTCCCGAATTGCCTGTCTTTTGGCCTTGGGTGTTAAACGTCTCGAAAAAGACCGCGCCATCATTTTCAACCCTTCCACCGTTGAAAAATTGGCAGGTGTTTCGGTCATTTGCTCCGACAAAACGGGTACACTTACACAAAACCGTATGGTTTTACGTGAAATATACGACGGAGAAAAAAATATCGACATTGCCACCGATCCCATTTCCAAACGCTGTGAAATAGCAATGCGATTTGCCGCTTTAAGCTGTGACATTGTCGAAAATGAGATTCCCGACCACACCGAAGCCGCGCTTGTCTCTGCCGCGTCAAGGTATCTTAATATCATTAAATCGGACTTCGATGCTGAATTCCCCCGTATGGGTTGCATTCCTTTGACACCCGAGCGTATGATGAAGACCACCGTCAATATGATCGAGGGCAAAACCTTCGCAATCGTCCGCGGCGCACCCGACCTCGTACTTGAAAAATGCATCGGTATCAACTTCAAAAAGGTCACCGAGGCTTACGAAAAAATGTGTTCAAAAGGTATGCGAGTTCTCGCCATATCTTATAAGGTGCTCGACGACGTCCCCACCGTTCCCACAAGTGAAGAACTTGAATGCGGTCTTGAATTTTTAGGATTCTTGGGACTAAGCGACCGCGAACGCCGAGGCACTTCTGAAGAAATAGACCTTTGCCGCAGTGCAGGTATCTCAACCGTTATGTTCACGGGCGACCACATTAACACTGCAAGTTCGGTTGCCGAGAAAATGGGCATTTTAAAGGGAGACGACCTTGCCGTTACGGGTGACCAGCTCGACGCGTTGTCCGACGATGAGCTGAAGCTTGTCGTCAATAAGATCAAGGTCTGTGCAAGAATTTCTCCCGAACAGCGGGTACGTATCGTAAACGCGCTTCACGAGCAGGAAGAAACCGTTCTTATCACGGCCGACAGTGCCGCCAACCACGCACCTATGGCGGTTGCCGACGTCGGATGTGCCATGGGCAAGACCGGCACCGACGTTGCCAAAGGTAACGCCGATGTTGTTGTTGACGACGACCGCTTTACGTCTATCGTCCGTGCCATCAAAAACTCGCGCGGTATATTTGCCAACTTTACCAAATATACCGAGTATTATATGTCTATGAGCACCTGCATATTTGCAGCCGTCCTTCTTTGTATGATATTCTTCGGTGTATCGGTCCTCACACCTCAGTTATTGTTGTTAGGTTCGATCTTTACACTTATATTCCCCATCGCGGCTTTCGGTTTTGAAACGGCCGACAACAGTACGATGCGCGTGCCTCCGTGGAATATCGGCAGTAAAATGTTTGACGTAAAGACATTGCTTATCGACGCAGGTATCGGCTTTATGATGGCCATTCCTTCGGTTTTGGTTTATCTTTTCAACCGTCACGACGCCTGCGCTCCTGCCGCAGCCTTTACTGCACTGGTTTTATCGATGATATTCTACGTTCTGTCATGCCGTTCCGACGAATTTTTCTATAATAGAATACTCCACAACCGATTCCTTGTAGGTATCAGCTTGTTCTGTGCAGTATTCACCGTCATAATCGCCCTGACACCGTTTGGCAAGATCTTCGGACTTCAACCCATGACCGCAAAAGCATTGCTCATCTCGATTCTTTTACCTTTGACCGTACCGCTCGTATTTGAAGGTATAAAATTCGCAAAACCGTATATCAAGAAATTAAAAAAATAATGTTAAAAGCCGTTCGGAAAATCCGAACGGCTTTAGTTTTACTCAAAATAAAAATTATTTTTCCTCAATAGCCATAACCATATCGACACGGCGCTGATGACGTCCGCCCTCAAACTCGGTATCGACAAAAAGGTCTGCAAGTTCACAACCGACACCGGGGCCTATAACACGGCCGCCGAGACACATAATATTTGCGTCATTATGCAAACGTGTAAACTTGGCCGAGAAATGGTCACCGCAAACCGCGGCTCTGATACCCTTCACCTTGTTAGCGGCCATCGACATACCGATTCCTGTTCCGCAAACAAGAATACCTCTTTTAGCCTTACCCGAAGTAACGGCGGCGGTAACCTTGAGTGCTATTTCGGGATAATCGACCGAAGCACCGTCAAAAGTACCGAAATCTTCAACCTCAATGCCTCTGCTCTTCAGATGCTCGATAATAGCATTTTTCAGTTCAAAACCACCGTGGTCACAACCGATTGCCAAAACGTCTCCTGCTTTAAAATCCGACATTTTAAAACTCCCCTTTATATAAATTTAATTTAAAACGATAATCAAGACTTGGCTTCCATTTTGGCTTTAAGTTCTCTCTCGGCCTGCGGAAGTCTCAAATAAAACGGCAACAATTTATCGGGGTCTACCGTTTCCCCTGCATTAAGCTTCGGTAAAGCCGCAAAGCACACTCCCGACGCCCTCTGCCATTTAAGATGTTCGGGAGCCAATGAAACGTTAAGTCCCAAACCTTTAACACTGTTAAAAAACAGATCGGCACCGTCACCGACAATAAATATCGGTTTGCCGTCAAGTTTCTTAACATCTTCAATAAGTTCGTCGATCATAAGTGCACGGTCGTCACAAAGCCTTACAACCGAACCGCCATTAATTTCAAATAAGGCATTATAAACCTGGTTACATCTCGCATCCATCGCGGCACAAACGTAACAGTCCTGCGACACAAGCCCATAAGCCATCGCCTCAAGTACCGAAACGGGGATGCACGGCTTTTTGTCGGCAAAGCAAAGCCCTTTAACGGCACTTATACCGATTCTGACACCCGTAAAAGAACCGGGGCCTACCGTTGCGGCGACCGCGTCGACGTCACCGATTTCAATTCCCGACAGCTTCAGAACCGACTCAACCATAGGTAAAAGCGTCTGCGAATGTGTCGTTTTTAAATTAAGAAAAAATTCAGCTTTAAGTTTGCCGTCCTCAACAAGTGCACAGGAAACAGGCGAAGCAGTACATTCAATACCAAGAATTCTCATTTTAATCCTCAATCGTTATTCTTCGTTCATTTTCAAAAACATTTTCAATAGTGACGGTTATCACGTCTTGAGGCAAGGCCGAAGCGATGTTCTCGCTCCACTCAATAATCAATACACCGCCCGCCTCGAGATAATCAAAATAACCCGTAGTATAAAGGTCTTCCCATCCGCCGACACGGTACATATCAAAATGATAAACGTCGAGTCTGCCGCCGAGATATTCATTAACTATCGCAAAGGTCGGTGAATTGACTTCACCGTCATAACCCATTCCTCTTGCAAACCCGCAAGTAAAGCAGGTCTTACCTGCACCGAGGTCACCCTTCATAGCAATAACCTGACCGGCCGTCACCCTATTTGCAAATTCAAAGCCTAAGTCTTCGGTCTCCCGTCTTGAACGGGTAACCGTAACAGTTTTCCCCATTTTGGCCTCCAAAAAAACATCCGATAAAAATGTATATTAGCATTGTAACACATCTTTCAATAAATTTAAAGTCTTTACTTGAACTATTTTTATATTTAGAGTATAATACTTGAGTATAAGACTAACAAATAAAAAAAGGTGTCTTTCGCCGGAAAGGAAAACGATGAGAATTATATTTCGCCGCATAGCCGACTATATCCGCGAATGCGACAAACTGCTTTACATTCTCTGCATTGTAACGACCTTGTTTGGTTGCGTTATGGTTCTGTCTACGACCTATAACTACTACGATCAGAGCTTCAGTCAGTTTATCACACAGGCCGCCGCATTAGGACTGGGTCTTTTTGTTATGATAGTCATCAGTAATTTCGACTACCGTAATTTTTCGAAATTTTGGTTTTTAATTGCTTTGTTGGGTATCGTTCCCGTTATACTGACCTTCTTCATCGGTTTCGCCCCCGGCAACACCGACGACAAGGCGTGGATTATGCTTCCGGGTAACATATCCTTTCAGCCTTCCGAACTTTTGAAGGTCTGCTTTGTGATAACCTTCGGCTATCATTGCCACATCTTAGGTGATAAGATCAAAAAGTTCTTCCACATCATTTTATTATGTATCCACGGCGCTATTCCCGTTTTACTCATTCATACTCAGGGTGACGACGGTACGGCACTTGTTTTTGCCATAATGTTCGTCGTTATGATGTTCACGGCAGGCGTGCCGTTGCGTTACTTTATAATAGCCATCATATTGGTCGTCGCGGCACTTCCCTTTATTTATCTGTTCGTTATGAACGATGACCAACAGGCAAGAATTAACGCGCTGTTCTTCGGCACCGAAACCGACTATTTAAGCACCCTTTATCAACAGTGGCGCGGACGCGTGGCAATGGCCAACGGCGGTGTATTCGGTCAAGGTCTGTTCAGGGGCACTTTAACACAAAGCGGCGGTATTCCTTACGCTTATAATGACTTTATCTTCACAAGTATCGGCGAGGAATTAGGCCTTTTCGGATGCCTGTTAGCTTTGGGACTTTTGTTTGCCATTTGTTTCAGAATACTTCGCATCGGCTTTAATTCACAGTCAAAATTGGGCCTTGTAATATGTTCGGGCATTTTTGCAATGCTATTATCTCAGACCGTCATAAACATCGGTATGTGTCTGTGGTTGCTTCCCGTTATCGGTGTAGCACTCCCCTTTTTCTCGGCAGGAGGTACGTCTTTGGCGTGTACCTATTTAGGATTGGCCGTTGTTATGAGTGTTCATATGCACCGCGAAACAACCCAGACCTTCCTCAGAAAACGCCGATTTACAACAGTTGAATAATCTTCAATATCAACTCCTCGGAAGCATCAACGGCAATTCCGAGGAGTTTTATTATCCCGGACGAATACAGCCTTAACGCTTCGAAAAGCCTTTGTAACGGAACAAACACGGGAAAATACAGATCCTTGCCAAAAAGGGTTATACTGTCAGGTCCTACGTCAAAAATAACAATATTTTGCCCGTATAAATTTCTTTCTACAACATAACACACGCGGCCCATGGCAACCAGAACGACCGCCGCAGAGCCAAGTAACATCAACGTTACCAACATAGAGCGAAGCATTACATTATTTCTTTTTATAATCCCCTTCAAATTAAAACGACCTTTACAAAGAATTCAATAATTTAACAAGCGACTCACCGACCAACTCGGCCGAATACATCGCCTGTTCCAAGGTGTTGGCATCACTTCCGACCTCAATAAGTATCGAACCCGTCGTGAGGTTCTGATTATAGCGCGAAGACCTCAGCAATAAAGCCCTTGCAAACTGCGGATATGAAGTTTCAAAACAGTTCTGCAGCTTCACTCCCAGCTTCAGATTTTCCCGCCATTTCGGATGATCGGTAACAGCTCCCGTATTGCTTCCCATCACAAGCATAACCTGGGCCGCATCACGTCCGTTGACCGACACCACAGGGGCAACGCGGTCGCCTCCGTTACCTAAGATCGAATCGCGGTGAATATCAATAGCAATCACAACGTCGGGGTACTTTTTCAAAACTGCATTAACTGTATCAGCCGACCTGGAATAACTACCGCTGAACGCAGTTGAATCGTGCAACGTTTTATCATGTATGACGCCGAATCCGGCCGCTCTTAGCTTTTCGGATATTATCTCGCCCACCTTGACAACGTTTTTTCCATTGTCTGTGCTTCTCGGCTCATCGGTATCCTTATAATAAAGACTTTCGTTTTCCATATAACCTTCGGTCGCATGGGTATGATAAATCAGAATCTGCGGTTGCCCGTTGGCCGAAACGTTGAAAGAAAGGTCACCTTTGAGCAACGTACCGATATCGACGTTCTCGCCGCATTGATTATTTACGTATACGTTCCCCGAAACGGTATTGGCGGTATAAGGTGTCAGCGTTTGCTTGATGATGTTACCCAAAACGGTTTTGGACACGGCACTCACCACGGTTTGTGACTCCCCTTCGTTTGAATTGATTGGTCTTGTAACCTTTTCCACACGCGGAAGGTCATAATACAATAACCGACCGACGTTATAATTTTCACCTTGAAGCAGCCCTAAAAGTCCGTCGGGCGCAGCGGCGGCCACCGAAACAACGGCCGCCCTGCCCAATATTTTCTGACCGCTGGTTCTTACACTTCCGACCACAGCGATACTCACCACCGTAATTACACTCAGCACTCTTAGCACCGCTTTGAATTTAATCATATCAATTACACCCAAACCAAATTATTATGTCGGTAAATAATATGAAAAAACTTCAAGAATAATGATTACAAAGCCGAAACAAGAAGTTCAACGTCAACGTCGGGTTGCAGTGCAAAATTCAAAGAATACGCAATGACCTGACTCGATTTTTCAATAAGTCGGTCGATATCTCTGGGCGTTACGATAAGCGGCTCGTGTTCCGCCTTTTCATCGCCCGTAAGGTCAAAGCTCAAAGTCGACGCATCAACGACGGTCGGTACGCCGACCGTAACACAAGGCACTCCCAAGGTTCTCTCGGACAACTCAGAACGTCGGTTTCCGACTCCCGACCCGGGTGCTAACCCTGTATTACTCAACTGAACGGTACGTCCGAGTCTTGAAACGTCTCTTGCTGCCAAAGCATCAACGATAACCACCGCCTCGGGACGAATGCGTTCTATGGCACCTTCCAACATCTCTCTGACCTCAACGCCCGTTTGCCCCAACACACCGGGACAGATAACCGAAACCGACCGCAGGTCTTCAAGTCCCAGCTTTTCAATAATATCCTCAGGGTAATGCCTTGTTGCAACTACACCTTCTGCGGCTTTAGGTCCCAACGCATCGGGGGTTACCGTTTTGTTACCCACACCCACAACAAGCACGTCACCCTCAACACGACCCAACAGTCCTCTTATTTCGGCAATCAACAATTCGCGTAACATTTCCATATCAAAAATGTTATACCCGTTGTGCGTTTCCAACGTCACGTATTTTCCAACGGGTTTTCCAATATCCCGTGCCGCTTGTTCACTCAAAATCTCGACGTTGGTAACCTCAATTCCCTCAACGTCATACTTTTTCACTGTGACGGAATCTTCTTTCTCGGTTTTATCGGCCATAAACTCGACCGCAATATCGGTTCTTATACCCAATTTGACCACTCCTTTTAACATTTTCACCAATATTAGTTTGATAAATCGTCTTTAGAATATACAGAATGAAAATTTTTCAAATTCTATAAAAAAAGTGTTGCATTTTGGAATTTGGAGTGGTATTATATACTCACTGTGGATAAACAGGTAATTATGTCAAGGAGGTGGAACTATGCCTAACATCAAGTCCGCCAAGAAACGCGTACTCATTACTGAAGCTAACTACATGCGCAACAAGAGCATCAACTCTGCTCTTAAGACTGCTATCAAGAAGGCTGACGCTGCAATCGAGTCTAATGCTGCTGACAAAGCAGAGGTTGTCAAGGTTGCTGTAAGAAAGATCGACCAGGCTGTCACTAAGGGTATTCTTCATAAGAACACCGCTGCAAGAAAGAAGTCTGCTCTCGTAGTCCGTCTTAACAAGGCTAACTAATCTTGATTTGCAAAACTGCATGACGAAATAACGGCTGCCGAATTGTCGGCAGCCTTTTTCGTTTTTATACTCTTTTTGTTTCGATTTCCCTTATATTGCAAAAAAGTACGAAGGTAACTGAATATGATACACTTTAATTCCGAAGCACTCTGCGAATTCGGCTTACGGTATTTTGAAAAATTTGAAGCTTTACGCGACCCCAATAAGATATTCCTCAAAAAAGCGCACCCCGACGATGCACTTCGCACCGAACTCGAAAAACTGTAAAACTAAACCCCTCGGCTCAAAAATGAACCGAGGGGTTTTGACTTATTTATTCAATTTCATTATTTTCCGAAGCCACCGTTTCTTTTTCGGCATCCTGCTTCTCTTTTCTTCTGCGTTGCGATTTCTTCAACGGACGGTCGGTCGGGAATATTTCCTCACCGTTGTAGTTATCCATTATCTCCTCGAACTCTTCGGGACTTACAACGACCTCACCGCCTTTGGTAGTCGCCTTGTAGAGGTCTGCCACCAATCGCTCGTATACCTGCGGTATCTTTATGCGGTAGTTCATAAATATAAGCACCGCCAAAGCAACCGCCAAGCCCGCCACAAGCACCGAAGGTATCGCCATTATCCAGAAATTCTTCGACGGTCCCTGCATAAATTCATTAGCATTGCTAACGCTGTAAAACGACGTAAATATCAGTATACAGTCGACACATCCGACCAGACCGAACGGAATACACAACCTGAACCTCAACAGGAAAAAGCTTGACACGATCGAGAAAACAGCAACGACCATTATTATAAAATAATTTCTGCACTCATCAAAAAGGGCCTGTTGGTCAGGAGTTTCGGGATTCTTATAATCATCCATCGTAACCAGGCAACCGATCATCATGGTCATACACGAAAGTATCGCCGCGATAGCCGCAAGACAGTATAAAACCTTTAAGACCTTTACCACCGTATCCTGCGCCGACCTGTCACGGTCACCGCGAACTATGCGTTCAGCGTGTTTAAGTATGTTACTGTTTCTTTTATCAGCCAAAATCAATCACCTTTAAAACCTTTTTATCAAATACCGTTGCGAAAATCAATCAACAATGATATACTTAATAGTACCTTTTAAAACATTATTTGTCAAGTTTTTTCGGGAGGTAAACTTATGTATATAATGAAACTGAAGCCCGCCTTTAAAGACTACCTTTGGGGCGGCACCAAGCTCCGCGACGAATTCGGATTGGATTGTGACCTCGACAAAATTGCCGAAGGTTGGATGCTTTCCTGCCATAAGGACGGTAACTGCACCGTCCAAAACGGTGAATTTCAAGGTCTGACTTTAAAAGAAGCCATTGAAAAAAGTGAAGCCTCGCTCATTGGCAAAAATGCCGAAAAATTTGAGGATTTCCCCATTCTTATCAAGCTCATTGATGCTAAACAAAATCTGTCAATTCAGGTGCATCCAAATGATGAATACGCCCAAAAGGTCGAGCACGAATACGGTAAGACCGAAATGTGGTACGTTGTAGACTGTGACGAGGGGGCTTATCTTTACTACGGCTTTAAAGAACCAATCACCAAAGAGCAGTTCAAAACGTCAATAGAAAACAATACCTTGACCGATATTTTAAATAAGGTCGAGGTTAAAAAGGGCGATTGCTTCTTTATTGAATCGGGCACCGTCCACGCCATCGGTGCGGGACTGCTTATTGCCGAAATTCAGCAAAACAGCAACACCACCTACCGTGTATACGACTACGGCAGAGTCGGTGCCGACGGACGCCCTCGAGAATTGCACACCGAAAAAGCTCTCGAAGTTACGGTAACCGCACCGCCAACCTGCCCCGTTTTACACGACAACGGCTTTGTTGAAACTACCCTTGCCGAGTGCAAATACTTTACGGTAAAAAAATACAACCTGAATGGTGATATTGAACTGAACGTTGATGGCAGGTCATTTTCTTCCCTTTTGTGCGTTGAAGGTCAATGCACCGTCGGTGATATTGAACTAAAGCGCGGCGAATGTGTATTCATCCCCGCCAACTTCGGTAGCGTAATTATTTCGGGCAACGCAACACTGTTAGACTCAAGAGTATAAACAAAAAGAGGTAAATATATGTCAACACTTAATATAGTTTTAGTCGAACCCGAAATACCGCAGAATATGGGCAACATTGCCCGTACCTGTGCCGCCACGGGTGCCCGACTTCATATCGTAAAGCCAATGGGCTTTTCTATTGACGACAAAAAACTCAAACGTGCGGGACTCGATTATTGGTACCTGCTCGATATTACCTATTACGAAAACTTAGACGACTTTTTCTCTAAAAATAACGGTCAGTTTGCCTTTTTCACAACTAAAGGAAGAAAGGCACACTCAGACGTGAAATACACTGATAATTGCTACCTGTTTTTCGGCAAAGAGACCAAGGGTCTGCCCGAAGAACTGCTGTTAAAACACCCCGACGAATGTGTCCGTTTGCCGATGATCGGCGAGGCCCGAAGCCTTAATCTGTCCAACACGGTCTGTGTCGGTGTTTACGAGGTCTTGCGCCAATGGAACTACCCCGAACTCCAGAACCAAGGCCAACTGCACAATTATAAGTGGGATAGTAGCAACGAAATAACCTGACTTGGTGATTCTTTATAAATAACTCGTTAAAATTTTCACTAAATTATCTAAATAGCATCTTGAAAAATGGTCAAAGATGTTATAAAATAAGATTGTTCAAAATTTGACAATATAAACTATTATCTGAAAGGATGTTTTGTTATGTCAGTATTAAACAAGAAAACCGTAGATGATATCAACGTAAAAGGCAAGCGTGTTCTTGTCCGTTGCGACTTCAACGTTCCCTTGAAGAATGGTGTCATCACCGATGAAAACCGTATCGTTGCAGCACTTCCCACCGTCAAGAAGCTTATCGCTGACGGCGGTAAGGTTATCCTCTGCTCTCACCTCGGCAAGCCGAAGGGTGAGCCCAAGCCCGAACTGAGCTTAGCACCCGTCGCAAAGAGACTTTCCGAGCATTTGGCTCAGGAAGTTGTTTTTGCAGCTGACGATTGTGTTGTCGGCGAGAATGCCAAGGCAGCAGTTGCCGCTATGAATGACGGCGATGTTGTACTTCTTCAGAACACCCGTTACAGAGCCGAAGAGACCAAGAACGGCGAAGCACTTTCCAAAGAACTTGCATCGCTTTGCGAAATCTATGTAAACGACGCTTTCGGTGCCGCACACCGTGCACACTGTTCTACCGTCGGTGTTACCGAGTATGTTGAAGAGGCCGCAGTCGGTTATCTTATGCAGAAGGAATTGAAGTTCCTCGGCGGCGCTGTTGAGAATCCTGAGCGTCCTTTCGTTACCATTCTCGGTGGTGCAAAGGTAGCTGACAAGCTTCCCGTTATCGAGAACCTTCTTTCGAAGGCTGACACCGTTATCGTTGGCGGCGGTATGGCTTACACCTTCCTCGCAGCTAAGGGTTACTGTGTTGGTACTTCTCTCCTCGACGAAGAGAAAATTGAGTACTGCAAGGAAATGATGGCTAAGGCAGAGGCTAACGGCGTAAAGCTCTTGCTCCCCATCGACTGCACCGTAGGTAAGGTATTCCCCGATCCTATCGACGGCCCTGTTGAGGTTACCGTTGTTGATGCAGACAAGATTCCCGCAGACCATATGGGCCTTGACATTGGTACCAAGACCGCTGCTATGTACGCAGAGGCTGTAAAGAGCGCCAAGACCGTTGTCTGGAACGGACCTATGGGCGTATTTGAGAACCCCACTTTGGCTAAGGGCACCATCGCAGTTGCTCAGAGCCTTGCAGAGACCGATGCTACCACCATCATCGGCGGCGGCGACTCGGCTGCAGCAGTTAACACCCTCGGCTTCGGTCCCAAGATGAGCCACATCTCGACCGGCGGCGGCGCTTCCCTCGAGTTCCTCGAAGGCAAAGAGCTTCCCGGTATCGCAGCAGTTAACGATAAATAATCATCTCTAAAAAGTTAAAACCGCGGCACGAGATACTCTTGTGCCGCAGTTTGTATGTAAAGACTTAAAATTTTTTTATTTTGGAGGTCATAATAATGAACAAAGCAAAACGTACCGCAGTTATCGCAGGTAACTGGAAAATGAACAACACCCCCGCAGAGACCACCGCACTCATCAACGAGATGAAGCCCCTCGTCAAAGGTGCAGATTGCAAGGTTGTCCTTTGCGTACCTTTTATTGACATTCCCGCAGCAGTTGCTGCAGCCGAAGGCTCCAACATCGAGATCGGTGCCGAAAACGTTCACTTTGAAGAAAAGGGCGCTTTCACCGGCGAGATCTCTGCAAAGATGCTTGTTGAATCCGGCGTTAAGTACGTCGTTGTCGGTCACAGCGAAAGAAGACAGTATTTCGGTGAAACCGATCAGACCGTTAACCTTCGTACCTTGGCAGCTGTAAACGCAGGTCTTACCGCTATCGTTTGCGTCGGTGAGACTCTTGAGCAGAGAGAACTCGGCTACACCGAGACCCTTTTGAAATTCCAGACCAAGATGGCTCTTACCAACGTTTCCAAGGAACAGCTTAAGAACATCATCATTGCTTACGAGCCTGTATGGGCTATCGGTACCGGTGTTACCGCTACCGCAGACCAGGCTGACGAGGGCAACGGCTATGTCCGTGCCGCTATCGCTGAAGTTTACGGCGCAGACGTTGCCGAGACCGTTACCGTTCAGTACGGCGGTTCTATGAACGCAAAGAACGCTGACGAGTTGGTCGCAAAGGTCAACGTTGACGGCGGTCTTATCGGCGGTGCTTCGTTGAAGGCCGAGGACTTCTCGGTTATCGTAAAGGCCGCAAGCAAATAATCAAGTTAAAAGGACAATTGAAATGAAAAAACCTATTGTTTTAACTATTATGGACGGCTTTGGCTTTGACCCCGACAAGAAGGGCAATGCCATTTACACCGCCAAAACTCCCTGCCTTGATAAAATCTTCAAGGAATGCCCCACCACCTCTATCGGTGCTTCGGGTATGGACGTCGGTCTGCCTGACGGACAGATGGGTAACTCCGAGGTCGGTCACACCAACATCGGTGCAGGCCGTGTCGTTTATCAGGAATTGACCCGTATCACCAAGGCCGCAAAAGATGGTGATCTGCAGAAGAACGAAGCTTTGGTAAATGCTATCGAAAACTGCAAAAAGAATCACTCTGCACTCCACTTTATGGGACTTTTGTCGGATGGCGGTGTTCATAGCCATATCGAGCATCTTTATGCACTCATTCAGATGGCTAAGGACGCAGGTCTGACCGAGGTTTACATTCACGCTCTGCTTGACGGACGTGACGTCCCCCCTGCTTCGGGTGCTGATTACGTTGCACAGCTTCAGCAGAAAATGGCCGACATCGGTGTTGGTAAAATTGCCACCGTTGCAGGTCGTTACTACGGTATGGACCGTGACAACCGTTGGGACCGTGTAGAAAAGGCATACAGCGCCTGCGTATACGGCGACGGTATTATGGCTGAGGATGCCGTCAGTGCCATTAAAAAGTCTTACGAGACAATTGATGCCGACGGCAAAAATCTCACCGATGAATTTGTTATTCCCACCGTTATTGCAGGCGGCAAGGCCATTGCCGACGGTGACAGCGTTGTATTCTTCAACTTCCGTCCCGACCGCGCACGTGAGATCACCCGTACCTTTGTTGACGACGATTTTACAGGCTTTGAGCGTAAGGGCGGCAGAAAACAGGTCTTCTACGTATGTATGACCCAATATGATGCCACGATGCCCAACGTT
>JAGBXM010000104.1 GCA_017629275.1 Clostridia bacterium | reverse complement strand
TTTGGAATTGTAAAGCGGATCGGGCAATACATCACGTTTTGCGATTATACCTCTTCTTGGCACTTTAACTTCCCTCCTTCACATAATGATATCATAGGTACTCGAGTGACAAATCCCGTTAGTTCCATTCCGAGGCGGTCTATATATAAAGCCGCTGGAATATGCGACAAAAGATTCGTCTTCAAATTTTTAAGGCAATTTAATTACTTAGCGGCTGCCTTAGGACGCTTTGCGCCGTACTTGGAACGACCCTGCATTCTGTTGGCGACACCCTGTGCATCGAGGGTACCTCTGATGATGTGGTAACGCACACCGGGAAGGTCCTTTACACGGCCACCACGGATAAGAACAACCGAGTGCTCCTGCAGGTTATGTCCAATACCGGGAATGTAGGCAGAAACTTCGATACCGTTGGAAAGACGTACTCTGGCGATCTTACGAAGAGCCGAGTTAGGCTTCTTAGGAGTCGAGGTCTTAACGGCAGTACAAACGCCTCTCTTCTGGGGAGAATCGTTGTCGGTCAACGAACGCTTCATAGAGTTGTAACCCTTCAAAAGCGCAGGTGCCTTAGCCTTCTTCTCGATGGTCTCACGACCCGAACGGACTAACTGGTTAAAGGTTGGCATACTACACCTCCTTAGAAAAATAATGTATACGACGCAGGCAGAATTTCTCCCGCCTGCGTAATATATGATGTGTTGTGCGGACAAGGTTCCGCACGTTAGATGATTTTAACACCTATGTGTTATATTTGTCAAGTATTTTCTGAAAAATACTTAAAATTTCCCAAAATTTTGAGAAAATTATTCATCATCACCGTTATCAGAGTTATCAGCAACGTCAGAATCGGTCATATCGGTGTCAACTGCATCGGCATCAAAAGCGCCTTCGCCGTCAAATTCTTCCTCTTCATCGTCGTGATAGCACTTCATACCGGTACCGGCAGGAACCAGCTTACCGATAATAACGTTTTCTTTGAGACCAAAGAGCGGGTCAACCTTACCCTTAATTGCGGCATCGGTAAGAACTCTGGTGGTCTCCTGGAAGGAAGCGGCTGACAGGAACGACTCGGTAGCAAGCGAAGCCTTGGTGATACCAAGCAAGGTATACTCATAGGTTGCGAGGCTCAAGCCTTCCTCACCTGCGTCGATACGTGCCTGAATAGCATCGTTGGCCTCATAGACCTCACCACGGTCGATCATAGTGTTGGGGATAAAGTTGGTGCTGCCTGCATCAACAATTCTGAACTTACGCATCATCTGACGGATAATAACCTCGATGTGCTTATCGTTGATCTCAACACCCTGTGAACGGTAAGCGTTCTGAATCTCCTTGATGATATATTCTTCAACAGCACCGGGGCCGGAGGTTGCAAGAATATCAGCAGGAGCAACAGAGCCTTCGGTCAACTGCTGACCCTTATGAACGTTGTCACCGTTAGCAACG
This sequence comes from Clostridia bacterium, assembly GCA_017629275.1. Taxonomy (GTDB): domain Bacteria; phylum Bacillota; class Clostridia; order Oscillospirales; family Acutalibacteraceae; genus UMGS172. Next base: position 9,526 of record JAGBXM010000104.1, on the reverse strand, counting down.
CTGATACGGTAACCGAACGGAATGGCATACTTCTTCTCGTCTGCATTCTGCTCATCGGTAACAACAACGATTCTTGTCTTCTTGTCTTCGGTGATGGTTGCAACACCGCTGAGCTCGGAAAGAATTGCGCTGTGTTTGGGACGACGTGCTTCGAACAGCTCTTCAACACGGGGAAGACCCTGTGTAATATCTTCGGTCGAAGCGATACCGCCGGTGTGGAACGTACGCATGGTAAGCTGAGTACCGGGTTCACCGATGGACTGTGCAGCAATGATACCGACAGCCTCACCGACCGTTACCGGAATACCGGTAGCAAGGTTCATACCGTAGCACTTCTTACATACGCCATGCTTGGAGCGACAGCAAAGAATCGAGCGGATGTTGACCGATTCATAACCTGCGTTGATGATCTTCTTGGCATCGTCATCGGTCATCATGTGTTCGTTGTCAACAATAACGTTGCCGTCTGCGTCCTTGACGGGATCGAGAAGGAAACGTCCGACAAGACGGTCATCAAGCTTTTCAATGACCTGGTTGCCTTCCATAATAGCCGAAACCTTAAGTCCCTCAACGGTTCCGCAATCATCCTCACGGATGATAACGTCCTGAGAAACGTCAACCATTCGACGGGTCAGATAACCCGAGTCAGCGGTACGAAGAGCGGTATCGGCCAGACCCTTACGGGCACCACGCGAAGAAATGAAGTATTCGAGAACGTTCAGACCTTCACGGTAGTTAGCACGAATCGGAATTTCAATAACCGCACCGGAAGTGTTGGAAATAAGTCCACGCATACCGGCGAGCTGCTTGATCTGGCTCATAGAACCACGGGCGCCTGAGTCAGCCATCATAAAGATGGGGTTGAACTCATCAAGGTTGCCCTTCAGAACGTCAGCTATTTCATCGGTTGCATCGTTCCAGGTCTTGATAACCATGGAAAGACGCTCGGTATTGGTAAGGAAGCCGCGGCGATAAAGCTTTTTGATATCGTCGATCTTGGCTTCGGCAGCCGAAATGATCTCCTTCTTCTGCGGCGGGATAATAGCATCCGAAACCGCAACGGTGATAGCACCGCGGGTAGAATACTTAAAGCCGGTCGACTTGATGTTATCGAGAACAATTGCTGTTTCAGAGGTACCGTAATGCTTGATGCAACGGTCAATGATCTGACCGAGCTGCTTCTTACCTACCTTGAAGTTATTAATATCCTCGCCACTCTCGATCTTAACAGCCTTAGGATCCTTCGGAGTGAAGCAGATCTCAAACTTGAATTTATTTTCGGGAAGCGAACGGTCGGTGAAACCGAGATCCTGAGGAATGGATTCATTAAAGATAATGAAACCGACGGTACACCAGGTAAGACCGAGCTCACCGTTTATCTCGCGACGTACACGGATAGGTGCGTGAAGTCCAACAACACCATCCTGATAAGCCATAATGGCTTCATTGGTATCACGGAATACCTTGTTTGCACCGGGTTCTTGAGGCTTGACGATGGTCAGGTAGTAAGAACCGAGAACCATATCCTGCGTAGGAACGGCAACCGGCTTACCGTCAGAAGGCTTCAACAGGTTGTTGGCGGCCAACATAAGGAATCTTGCCTCAGCCTGAGCCTCTGCCGACAAAGGTACGTGAACAGCCATCTGGTCACCGTCGAAGTCGGCGTTGTAAGCGGTACATACAAGCGGATGAAGCTTCAATGCGCGGCCTTCAACAAGAACCGGCTCAAAAGCCTGAATACCAAGTCTGTGAAGAGTAGGAGCACGGTTAAGAAGAACAGGATGGTCCTTGATAACGGTCTCGAGTGCATCCCAGACCTCGGTACCTGCGCGTTCTACCATCTTTCTTGCAGTCTTGACATTGGAAACGATACCGGTCTCGGCAAGTCTCTTCATTATAAAGGGCTTGAAGAGCTCGATAGCCATTTCCTTAGGAAGACCGCACTGATACATTTTAAGTTCAGGTCCGACAACGATAACCGAACGTCCCGAATAGTCAACACGCTTACCGAGAAGGTTCTGACGGAAACGTCCCTGCTTACCCTTAAGCATATCGGACAAGGATTTCAATGCTCTGTTGTTAGGTCCTGTAACAGCCTTGCCGCGACGACCGTTGTCGATCAATGCGTCAACGGCTTCCTGAAGCATACGTTTTTCGTTGCGGACGATAATATCGGGAGCACCGAGCTCAAGAAGTCTCTTGAGACGGTTGTTACGGTTGATAACGCGTCGATAAAGATCGTTAAGGTTAGAGGTGGCGAAACGGCCGCCGTCCAACTGAACCATAGGACGAAGATCGGGCGGAATTACCGGAATGACGTCAAGTATCATCCATTCAGGACGGTTGCCCGACTGACGGAATGCTTCCATGACCTCAAGTCTTTTAAGAAGCTTTACGCGCTTCTGTCCGGTAGCACCTTCGAGTTCGTCAATAAGCTCCTTACAGGCTGCTTCTACGTCGATCTTTGAGAGAAGCTCTTTAATAGCTTCGGCACCCATTCCTGCCTTGAAGTCATCCTCGTACTTCTCGTACATCGCGTTGTACTGAGCCTCGGTAAGCAACTGCTTTTCCTTCAGTTCGGTATCACCGGGATCGGTAACGATATACTGCGAGAAATAAAGAACCTGTTCAAGCTCTCTGGGTGTAATTCCAAGTACCAGGCCCATTCTCGAAGGAATGGTCTTATAGTACCAGATGTGTGAAACGGGAGCGGCAAGTTCAATGATACCCATACGCTCACGGCGGACCTTTGCACGTGTTACTTCAACACCGCAACGGTCGCAGATCTTGCCCTTATAGCGAATTCTCTTGTACTTTCCGCAATGGCATTCCCAGTCCTTCTGGGGTCCGAAAATGCGTTCGCAGAAAAGGCCGTCGCGTTCAGGCTTTAAAGTACGGTAGTTAATGGTTTCGGGCTTCTTTACCTCACCGTAAGTTTTCTCGCCGTTAAGGCCTTCACGGCAAGCCCAACTTCTGATCTGTTCGGGAGAAGCAAGGCCAATTTTTATAGATTCAAAATCGATATTTTCCATTATGCTTATCTCCTTTTATCAGTTATCGTCGGAACCAAAGTCGTCATCCGATACATCGTCAACAACTGCTTCACCGTTTTCATCTTCAATACTGTAGCCGTCAAGATTATCGGCTACGGTCTGCTCATCAAACTCAGGCTCATCGGTAACAACGGGTGTAAAGCCCATATCGTCGTCATCATCAAAGGTCTGCTTAAGGTCGATCTCTTCGTTGTTGACGTCAAGTACCTTAACGTCAAGACCCAACGACTGAAGTTCCTTAATAAGAACCTTGAACGACTCGGGGACGCCTGCCTTGGGAACGTTCTGACCCTTAACGATAGCCTCGTAGGTCTTGACACGTCCGACAACGTCGTCCGACTTGACGGTAAGGATTTCCTGCAAGGTGTAAGCGGCGCCGTAGGCCTCAAGTGCCCAGACTTCCATTTCACCGAAACGCTGACCACCGAACTGTGCCTTACCACCCAACGGCTGCTGGGTAACAAGCGAGTAAGGACCGGTCGAACGTGCGTGGATCTTATCGTCAACAAGATGATGGAGCTTGAGATAGTACATATAACCGACGGTTACCTTATTATCAAAGGGTTCGCCGGTGCGGCCGTCATAAAGCTGGGTCTTGGCATCCTCGGTGAAAGGAATCTTCGAGAAGTCAAGTCCTGCACAGCCGTGCTCGAGATTGTTATCACCCTTGGTGAATTCCTCGGCACTTCTGAACATCTCACGGATGTCGGATTCGTGTGCACCGTCGAAAACAGGTGTGCAAACCTTCCAGCCGAGAGCCTTGGCGGCATAACCCAAGTGGACTTCAAGAACCTGACCGATGTTCATACGGGAAGGAACGCCCAGAGGGTTCAAAACGATATCGAGCGGAGTACCGTCGGGTAAGAACGGCATATCCTCGCTCGGGAGTATACGGGAAACAACACCCTTGTTACCGTGACGTCCGGCCATTTTGTCACCGACAGAAATCTTACGCTTCTGTGCGATGTAGCAACGGACAACAAGGTTGACACCGGGGTTGAGTTCGGAACAGTTGGAGCGGTCAAAGACCTTAACGTCAACAATGGTTCCGTATTCACCGTGAGGTACTCTCAAAGAGGTATCACGGACTTCTCTTGCCTTCTCACCGAAGATGGCGCGGAGCAATCTTTCCTCAGCGGTAAGCTCGGTCTCACCCTTAGGTGTAACCTTACCGACAAGAATGTCACCGGCACGAACCTCGGCACCGATGCGGATAATACCGCGCTCGTCGAGATCCTTCAGAGCATCCTCACCAACGTTGGGGATGTCCCGGGTGATCTCCTCCTTGCCGAGCTTGGTATCTCTGGCTTCGATGTCATATTCTTCAATATGAATAGAGGTATACATATCCTCACGGACAAGCTTCTGGTTAATAAGAACAGCGTCCTCGTAGTTGTAGCCTTCCCAGGTCATAAAGCCGATAAGAGCATTTTTACCGAGGGAAACTTCACCGTTGGAGGTTGCAGGACCGTCAGCAATAACCTCACCCTTCACGACGGTCTGACCGACATTGACGATGGGTTTCTGGTTAATGCAGGTGCCGTGGTTGGAACGGAGGAACTTGATAAGCTCGTACTCGTCGATCTCACCGTTTTCAGCCTTGATCTTGATCATATCGGCCGAAGCGGCAACGACGGTACCTGCTCTTTTTGCAAGTACAACAACGCCCGAGTCAACAGCAGCCTTATACTCCATACCGGTACCGACAATGGGGTTCTCGGTCTTAAGGAGCGGAACAGCCTGCTTCTGCATGTTCGAACCCATGAGGGCTCGGTTGGTATCATCGTTCTCAAGGAACGGGATCATAGCGGTAGCAACCGAAACGACCATCTTGGGCGAAACGTCCATAAAGTCGATCTCGGAGCCCTTGGTTTCAACGAACTGATCACGGTAACGGCCGTTGACACGATCTTTAAGGAAATGACCATCAGCGTCGAGCGGCTCGTTAGCCTGAGCGACGATAAACTCGTCCTCCTCGTCGGCGGTCATATAAACGACCTCGTCAAGAACACGTCCGGTAGCCTTGTCGACCTTACGGAACGGAGCTTCGATAAAGCCATATTCGTTGATCTTTGCAAAGGTTGCAAGATAAGAAATAAGTCCGATGTTAGGACCTTCAGGGGTCTCGATAGGACACATACGTCCGTAGTGGCTGTAGTGAACGTCTCGGACTTCGAATCCTGCACGGTCACGCGAGAGACCGCCGGGACCGAGAGCCGACAGACGGCGCTTATGGGTCAACTCGGAAAGCGGGTTGGTCTGATCCATAAACTGCGACAGCGGCGAAGAACCGAAGAACTCTTTAATAGCAGCAACAACGGGACGGATATTGATGAGACTCTGGGGAGTGATGGTGTCAACATCCTGAGCCTGAAGTGTCATTTTCTCACGGATAACTCTTTCCATTCTGGAGAAACCGATACGGAACTGGTTCTGCAAAAGTTCACCGACGCAACGGATACGACGGTTGCCAAGATGGTCGATATCGTCGATGTTGCCGATTCCGTGAGGGAGACCGAGGAAATAGTTGACCGATGCAAAAATATCGGAAAGGGTAATATGCTTGGGACAGAGAGCATCCAGATTATCATAGATAGCATCACGGATAGCTTCCTCGCCCTCGTTATTTTCAAGGATATCCTTCAAAACGCTGAATACAACGTTTTCCTTAATGCCGAATTCGGAAACGTCAAACTCAACGAAGTCCTTAATGTCGACCATGCCGTTGGAGATAACCTTTACCTCAACGCGATCACCCTCGTTTTCGAGAACGTCGAGATAAACCTCGCTGACGCCCTTCTTCTGCATATCACGGGCCATATCACGGGTAACGGTAACACCTGCATCAGCAAGCATTTCACCGGTCATGGGGTCCACTACGGGACGGGACAAAACGTGACCCTGAATACGGGCAGCAATAGCCAACTTCTTGTTATACTTGAAGCGGCCGACTCTGGACAAATCATAGCGGCGGTCATCAAAGAACAACTGCTCAAGGTGAGACTGTGCACCCTCTACGGTTGCAGGTTCACCGGGACGAAGCTTCTTATAAACCTCGATAAGGGCGGTATCACTGTCAACAGTGGTGTCCTTCTCAAAGGTAACGGTCATACGCTCGTCGTCACCCAAAAGTTCGCGGATCTCAACGTTGGTCTGAACGCCGAGAGCACGTACAAAGGTAGACAAAGGCAATTTACGGTTCTTATCTATACGAACGTACAGAGCACCGTCCTGAGCCGTTTCATATTCAAGCCAGGCACCGCGGTTAGGAATAACCGTGGACGAGAAAAGCTTCTTACCCGACTTATCAATAGTGCAATCATAGTATACACCGGGAGAACGTACCAACTGCGAAACAACGACACGCTCTGCGCCGTTGATAACAAAGGTACCCGATTCGGTCATGAGCGGGAAATCGCCCATAAACACTTCATTTTCTTTTATTTCACCGGTTTCAAGGTTGTGCAGACGTGCAAGAACTCTTAAAGCTGCGGCATAGGTCGCATCTCTCTCCTTACATTCCGCCACGGTATACTTAGGCTTGTCATCAAGACGGTAGTCGATAAAGTCAAGCACAAGGTTACCGGTATAATCGGTGATTGAAGACATGTCTTCAAATACTTCCTTAAGGCCTTGATCGAGAAACCATTCGTAAGAATCCTTCTGAATCTCAATGAGGTTGGGCATGTCAATGACTTCACTGATCTTCGAGAACGTCATTCTTTCGTTCTTTCCGAGTTTAACGGGTTTAACATTCACCGTTTGAGCCATAGGCTTTGATCACTCCTTATCTAATATGCGCGGCAGCCAAAACCATTGGTAAAACCGCATAAATCAGCGGGTCGATTTTGCACAATTTCCTACAATAATAATATTCTATGTGCATAAGCGCCCACTATTAGGCATTATAGGATTATACAACTGTTTGTCAAGCTTGTCAATACCCAATTTCCAATTTTTTTACATTTTCTCAAAAATTTATCATTTATCACCGTTTTCCTGCCCGACCTCGACTTTCCTGCCTTGCACCGCCACTTTGATTATGTTTTCCGCCCACCTACCTACCCTTGACCCCACAAACCGTTCTTTCGCACCACAAAACCTCGCCCTTACTCCACCAATTATTCTTTCACGCCACAATCGGGACGTCGAGGTCGCCGTCCCCTACAAAATGTAAATCCACCTGTCGTATGGGTGAGCATTGCTCGCCCGCAGAACCTTCCTCTGATGAGGAAGGGGGACCGCGTAGCGGTGGAAGGAGAGATAAACCGACCATCGTTCGCCCGCAGCCTTCCCCAGCGGGGAAGGTGGCAGCCGCAGGTGCGACGGATGAGTTGTCTCGGGAAGGCGCAGAGGCCTTCCCCTACAAAATATAAATTCACAGTCGTAGAGGCTTTTGGGCGTTCACAGAACGCCCCTACGGGAAGATAAAACGGCAGGTCTCCCGTCGGTGCCTTTGAATAACCTCTTTACTTCCCTACTTGAATGATGTATAATATATGAAATATTAAACCTTTCTGAAAAGGAATGATAATATGACCGTCAGAGAAATGCAGGATGAAATACTCCGCTTGAAAAAGACAAAAAACGTGTGCATTCTGGCACACGCCTATCAATCACGCGAGGTTATCGAGGTTGCCGACTTTATGGGCGACTCGTTCGGTTTAAGCCAACAAGCCGCCAAAGCTCCGCAAAACACCGTGATAATGTGCGGCGTCCGTTTTATGGCCGAGACCGTGAAGATTCTCTCCCCTGAAAAGACCGTCTACCTCTCGGCACCCGGTGCAGGATGTCCTATGGCCGAGCAAATGACGCCCGAATCGATACTCGAACTCAAAAAGCAGTACCCCGAAGCTAAGGTCGTAGCCTACATCAACACAACGGCCGAGCTCAAAACGGTCTGCGACGTGTGTGTCACCTCGGCGTCGGCTTTGAAAATCGTCAAAGCCCTTGATGAAAAGGATATCATCTTCATTCCCGATATAAATCTCGGCTCGTACATCGCATCGAAATTACCCGAAAAGAACATAATTACCGTAAACGGCGGTTGTCCCTACCACGCATCGGTCACCGAAGCCGAAGCCATAAAGGCCAAAGCAGACCACCCCGAAGCCGAACTTCTGGTTCATCCCGAATGCAAGGCCGAGGTCGTCGGTCACGCCGATTTTGTCGGCAGTACCACCGCCATTATCGACTATGCCAAAAAATCGGACAAAAAAGAGTTTATCATCGGCACCGAAAACAGTATCGTCGAATATATGCAGTACGAGTGCCCCGATAAACTGTTTTATCCCTTATCGGCACGTCTTATCTGTCAGGATATGAAGCTCACCACCCTGCCCGACATTTACAATATTCTCAAGGGTGTCGGTGGCGAAGAAATCAAACTCGATGAAGATTTAAGGCTCAAAGCCCGACACAGCATCGACGAAATGTTGAGGTTAGGATGAACAAAAAAGCTTTGATAGCGTTAAGCGGCGGTGTTGATTCATCGGTCGCAGCGCATCTTATGATGGAAAAAGGATATGAGTGTATCGGCGCCACTATGCAGTTGCTCGATAATGCCGAGCAACAGATAGCCGATGCTAAAGCGGTTGCCGACCGACTGTCCATTCCCTTTTATTGCTTTGATATGCGTGAAGAATTTAGAACGCGTATCATCGACGAATTTATATCTGCCTACGAAAACGGTGACACACCCAACCCCTGTGTCGTCTGTAACAAACAGATGAAGTTCGGACTCCTGCTCGAAAAGGCAAAGGAATTGGGTTGTGACGTCCTCGTTACGGGTCATTACGCCAAGGCCGAAACGGTCAACGGCCGAACCCAACTAAAAAAAGCCGAAACCCTGGAAAAGGATCAATCCTATTTTCTCTATTCCCTCTCTCAAGAACAGTTAAGCGCCGTCGAATTTCCTTTAGGTAACTATTCAAAAGACGATATCCGCAAAATTGCCGAGAGTTTAAATCTTGCCACCGCCCACAAAAAGGACAGTCAGGACATCTGCTTTGTCCCCGACGGTGACTACATCAGCGTTATCGAGTCACTCACAGGCAAGGTTTACGAAAAAGGCAACTTTATTGATACCGACGGACGTGTTTTAGGTCAACATCAAGGTATCATCCGTTACACAACGGGTCAACGCAAGGGTTTGGGGATTGCGCTCGGCAAACCGATGTACGTCGGCGGTAAAAACGTTATTGACAACACCGTCACACTTTGCGAGGATGCCGAACTATATTCCACCACTCTCAAAGCCAACCGCTTTAATTGGATAGCCTTCGACACACCGCCCGCAACACTTCGTTGTAACGCACGTATCCGCTACCGCCATTCGGAGCAACCTGCCACCGTCACGGTCGACGGTGATACGGTCACGGTCGTGTTCGACCAACCGCAACGCGCCGCCACGTGCGGCCAATCCCTCGTTCTATATGACGGTGATACCGTCCTTGGCGGAGGGGTAATAATTT
>JAGBXM010000103.1 GCA_017629275.1 Clostridia bacterium | reverse complement strand
CGCCCCCTTAGTTCAATGGATAGAATAAGATCCTCCTAATATTTAGATGTGAGTTCGATTCTCGCAGGGGGTGCCAAAAGTCAGTTACCGCAATTCGGCGGTGGCTGACTTTTTTATTTCACCCTCAAGAGAATCGAACAGGGCGATTGTAAAGTGGGGACCGTTCCCCGCCGCCATACCAAATGATCAAAGGCTGTCTCACAATTTCGGTGAGACAGCCTTTAAATTTGCGTGTAATTATAATTTTTATTCAACAGGATATTTATCTTTTCTGTAAGGAATTTCTCTAATAACCTTATCGGGCTCGGGTTTGACTTCCAAAAGTTCAGGGTTAGCCAAATACTTTCTGAACTGCTTAAAAGCCATTGCAAAGTAACTTCCCGAACAGATTCTCTCGTCCATAACGACGCCTAACGGCATACATTTTTCGAAATAGACCTCTCCGTCAAGATTACGCTTCGGAACCTCTCTTGAATTACCCATTGCGATAAACACACCCGTAGTGCCGAAATTATAAATATGATGGAAAATATGATTGGTACGGATACTTGCAAGATTGGTTATAGACACACTTGCGTGGAACGGACTTGCATCAATAATTGCTCTCGGCAAAAGTCCGTGCTTATCAGCCCATCTGAAAACGTTGACACCGAAACGCAACAGACCGGGAATACTTACTAAAGTACCTGCCAACTTGTCGGTACTGTTAGCCTCTTCGCTGTTTTTGTTGGTATCTATGTATTTCATCATCTTTTCGTTTACTTCGAAAATAGTATCGGCAGGGTCAAGATTAACTTTAGACATAGTTCCGTTATCCATCTGTCCTGCTTTAAGCACGACCATACCGACGTTCAGTTCGTTTCGGGCATAAACGTTCTTATTAACGATAAAACGGTTCATCTGAGGAAATTCGCCCAATACTCTCGTATAAGCCGCAATAACAAGAGCAAGATGGCTGAGCTTGTGACCCTCTTTACGCTTGGCTATAAGATAGTTCTGCATAGGTTCAAGCGGAATATCGACCTCAATAAAATTCAACGCGTCATTTCTTTCGGGCATAATATGCGGAGTAAGTGCATATTCGACGCTTTCGACCTTAATCTTCTTACCATCTCTTCTCATAAACTAACACCCCATTCGTACAAATTTTACACCAAATTCACATATTTGTCAAATGTTAATATTTGAAACAAAATAAAGCCGTGCATCTTTAAGAAGCACGGCTTGAAATTTGAATTTAAATAGAAATTGTATTAGCGGTCTCGTATTTTGCAACGTCAAACGGCTTGGTCATATTAAGTGCTTCGAAAATATCGAAGTCAACGATCTTACCGCTACGGTAGGAAACAACACGGTTACCGATACCCTGACTTAAAAGCTTTACAGCATAGTTACCCATACAACTTGCCATCTCACGGTCACGAACGGTCGGACTACCGCCACGCTGTACGTGTCCGAGAACGGTTGCACGTGACTCAATACCGGTCTTTTCCTCTATTTGCTTAGCAACCTTAGATACTTCACCAACACCCTCGGCAACAACAATAATGAAATGCTTCTTGCCGGACCTCTGCGTATCATTGATCTTTAAAACGATATCACGGTCAATATCATACTCGACCTCGGGCACCAGAATAGCCGTAGCACCGACGGCAATACCTGCTTCCAGCGCCAGCCAGCCTGCATGACGTCCCATAACCTCAACGACCGAGCAACGCTCGTGCGACTGAGTGGTATCACGAAGCTTGTCAACCATGTGCATGGCAGTATTCATAGCGGTATCAAAGCCGATGGTATAGTCGGTCGAGGTAATATCGTTATCAATGGTACCGGGAATACCTACACAGGGAATACCTCTCAAAGACAGGTCTCTTGCGCCGCGGTAAGAACCGTCACCGCCGATAACAACGATACCGTTGATGCCAAACTTCTTACAGTTGTCCATAGCCATCTTCATTCCCTCTTCGGTCTTGAACATAGGACTACGTGCAGTGTAAAGAACGGTACCGCCTCTGTGAATAATATCACTTACGTCACGAATCGACATTTCAAAAATGTCACCTTCGATAAGACCGTTATATCCACGGCGGATGCCGTAGCATTTGATACCCATAGCAATAGCAGTTCTGACAACGGCACGGACGGCCGCATTCATACCGGGAGCGTCTCCTCCGCTGGTCAAAACACCGATTGCAGTAACATTAGACATAAAAAACACCCATTTCTATATAGTAAAAGAAAAATTAACCAAATTTATATTCAATGAATATATTACCCCATATCAACGGTTATGTCAAGTGAATTAAGCAAATCAATCACAAATATGACCGATTAGTCAACAAGTTTGACGTTATCCTGACCTAATATCTCGATCAGGCGCTTCATTAACGTATCGTTCACCGTGACCCAACCCTTTTGCGGAGTAACAAAGGCCTTTCCCGTTTCGGTCTCCTTTATTATTACCTGAGTCGAGCCATAAAAAGCATCCATCTCACTACGGGCCATCAGATATGCTTCATCCTTCATAGAACGAACCCTTAAATAAAGCCCTGCCTTATACTTTTTACCGTCACCTTGAGACGGTTGTAAGGAGGCTTCGGTCGGTTTTGCCGTTTTTTGCTTGGCCGTTCCCTTTTGCATTGTGTCAATACGGTCACAAACCAGATCAACGTCACCGTTTTCCTTAACCGATACCCTGCCCGTGAATTTATAAACGCCGCCAACCTTTACAACGTCAGCGTATTGTTCATAAAGCTTCGGGAACAGTAAAACGTTGACTGTACCGAACATATCCTCAATATCAAGAAAGGCCATAGTCTTATCGCTTTTGGTGGCTTTTCTGCGGATTTTAGATACCATAGCACCGACCGATACCGTCTTGCCGTCGAGCCTTACCGACTTTTCACTGTCGTTAAGGTCATAGGTCTTAAGCAATCCCTTTTCGGACAAAGCACCTGAATACTGCTCCAATGGGTGACCCGAAATATACATTCCCGTAACCTCTTTTTCACCTTGGAGCAGTTCGAACTTGGGCATTTCTTCGGCATCGTCAAGTTTATATTCCTTATGATTATCGACCGAAGCAGTAGAAAAAAGGTCCATCTGTCCGTGCATAGAATACCGCTTATCGGCTTCAACGGCACTCATAAGACCGCCGATACCCTGAAGCATTGCGCGCCGTGACAGTCCAAAGCAATCCATTGCACCGCTTTTTATCAAGCTTTCCACGGCACGTCGGTTGAGATCGTTACCGAAAAGTCGGTCGCACATATCATAAACCGATTTAAAAGCACCGTTCTTACGTTCGGTAATAACGCGTTCGACAAGATTAGAACCGATATTTCTTACCGCCAGAAGTCCAAACCGAATACCGTCCTCGGTCGGCGTAAAATCACGTTCACTGAAATTAACGTCGGGCGGTAAAATTCTGATTCCGTTCTTGATACACTCCTGCATATAGCGTCCGAGTTTAGACTGATCGTCAAGAACGCTGGTCAACAAAGCCGACATATACTCTTTTTCATAATGGCATTTAAGATATGCGGTCTGATAAGAAACGTAAGCGTAAGCCGCCGCGTGTGACTTATTAAAGGCATAAGAGCTGAACGCCGACATTTCATCAAATATCTGTTCGGCAACCTTTGGGTCTACTCCCCTGGCCACGCAGCCGTCACATAAAACGTTACCGTCGGCGTCCTTCTCGCCGTATATAAAGGCCGAGCGTTCCTTTTCCATAACGTCGTGTTTTTTCTTAGCCATTGCACGGCGCACAATATCAGCTCGTCCCAGACTGTAACCCGCAAGTGAACGGAATACCTGCATAACCTGCTCCTGATATACGATACAGCCGTAGGTAACTTCAAGAATAGGCTTAAGCAATTCGGTCGCATATTTAATGCTTTTGGGATTATGTCGGTTCTGAATATATCGCGGAATAGAATCCATAGGGCCGGGTCTGTAAAGCGAAATAATGGCAATAAGATCCTCGATATGCTCAGGTCTCATCGACTGCAGAATGCTTCTCATTCCGCCCGATTCAAACTGAAAAACACCTTCGGTCTGTCCGCGCGACATCATCTGCATAGTTCTTTTGTCATTCAGCGGAATATTCTCAATTTTAAATTCAGGCTCAACCTTGCGGATCATCTTGACGGTATCGTCGATAACGGTCAGGTTTCTGAGCCCCAAAAAGTCCATTTTCAGAAGACCGAGTTCTTCCAGAGTCGTCATTGTATACTGAGTAACGACCGACTCATCACTTGTAGCCAACGGCACGTATTCGGCAACAGGTCGGTCGGTGATAACGACGCCTGCCGCGTGCATAGAAGCGTGTCTCGGCATTCCCTCGACCTTTTTGGCCATATCTATCAAAGACTTTACCGTCTCGTTAGAGTCATACTCCGCTTTAAGTTCGGGGACCTTTTTAAGACTCTGTTCAATGGTAACCTTTAGTTCACGCGGAATCATTTTGGCAATGCGATCACAAACGGCATACGGAATATCCATAGCCCTGCCAACGTCGCGTACCGCCGCCCTGGCCGCCATCGTACCGAAGGTGACTATCTGCGCTACGTGGTCACTGCCGTATTTAGAAACAACGTACTCAATGACCTCCTGACGTCGGACGTAACAGAAGTCAATATCAAAGTCGGGCATCGAAACACGTTCGGGGTTCAAAAAACGCTCAAACAGAAGATTATACTTCAACGGGTCAATACCTGTAATACCTATGCAGTACGCCACGAGACTTGCCGCACCCGAGCCTCTGCCGGGTCCCACGGGAATTGAGTTAGACTTGGCATAACGCACAAAGTCGGACACGATAAGGAAGTAATCGACAAACCCCATTCGGTTGATTACATCCAACTCATATTTTAATCGATCAATAACCTCTCCGGTCAGACCGCCGTAAAGACGAATAGCACCGTCGCGGCAAAGCTCCTTTAAATACTGAAAATGGTCCTTGTCGCCTATATCATAATACGGCAATTTAGTGTTGCCGAACTCAAACTCAAGCTCACATTTATCGGCGATTTTCAGGGTGTTTTCCAACGCCACCGACGGGAAAAGATCGGCCATCTCATCGCCCGTTTTCAGATAAAACTCCTTTGTGCCGAATTCAAGACCGCTTTTCTCATTAACGGTACGCCCCGTACCGATGCAGATAAGAATATTCTGCATTTCGTGGTCGGTCTTTTCGATATAATGTACGTCATTGGTGGCAACCAACGGAATACCCGTTTCTTTGGAAAGCCTTACAAGCTGCGGATTAACACGCTGTTCTTCCTCTAATCCGTGATCCTGCATTTCAAGATAATAGTTGCCTTCACCGAAAATCGAATTATACTTTAAGGCCTGTGATTTGGCTTTTTCATAATCATTCTGCAAAAGACATTTGGGTATTTCGCCCGAAAGACAGGCTGACAAAGCAATAAGCCCTTCACTATGCTTTTCAAGTAATTCCTCATCAATTCTGGGTTTGGAATAAAAACCTTCGGTAAAGCCTTTTGATACCATGGCGATCAAATTGCGGTAGCCCGTCATATTTTTGCACAGTAAAACGAGATGACGGTATTCCCCGTCATATTCCTTGATCTTGTCAAAACGGGTTCTGGGCGCAACGTAGACCTCACAACCGATAATAGGTTTTATTCCTTCATTTTTTGCTGCTTTATAAAAGTCGACCGCGCCGTACATAACACCGTGGTCGGTGATGGCGAGCGCCTTCTGACCTTTTTCTGCCGCAGATTTTACCAGGTCTTTAATACGGCAGGCGCCGTCAAGCAAACTGTACTCAGTATGCACGTGAAGATGCACAAAATCGGTCATTAACGCTCACTCCTTTATTTTTTGTTTTTATTCTTCAACTTTTGTTGTTCATCCAACGATATTTCAATTATTTTCTTCAATCTGTGGTTTATTCCCGAACGTGAAATATTGCCCGAACACATAGCACTTATCTCACTCAAAGAAGCGTCGGGATTATCGCGCCTTAATACGGCAACCTCATATAATTCGGGCGGTAACAGCCCTAAAAGATTATTGTCATCCAAAAAAGCAATAGCCTTGGTCTGCTCCATTGCCGCATTAACGGTTTTGGTAATGTTGGCTGTTTCAAAATTGGTCGTGCGGTTCAGCTTGTTACGCATATCCTTGACTATCTTGGTTTCCATAAGCTCAAGCGTAACACCCATAGCACCCATCGTACCCAAAAATTCTTCAATAACGGTACTGTCATTAAAATAAAGTGCCGTGACGTTTTTTCTCGTCGAAGACTTGATCTTGTATCCGCACAGTTCCAGAAAAGCCGCATAAGCAAAGCTTAAAGTCGGGTCCTTGACGGCAAACTCCAGATGATAGCTTTTATCGGGGTCGTTCATACTGCCGCAGGCTAAGAAGGCTCCCCTTATAAACGCCCACCGACAGCAGGTCTGCTTGACGTGTTTAGGATTGAATATCCAATCGGTTTCGGTACCGCTGTAATGGTTGACAATTTTTATTCTGTCGGCCTCACCGGGAACCGATACGACAAACCAACCGTTTTTTTCTTCCAATAACGTATGCACCGAAAAGCATATCTTCAAAAGTGAAGAATAAAGCTCGGCGGTATCGGCATTAGCCGTTCTTATACTGATGTCCTCTCTGCAAAAAGACCGCCCGAAAAGAAGCAGCCCGTACATTTGTGCCAGCCTGCAACAACCGGTCGGTTTGATTTTGCAAAGATCCGTTTTCAATTTACTCGAAAAGGAAATCTGTTTCACCTTTTACTCCTTCCCGATATCACGGTGTGTAACCACCGCGCGGTAATTATTTTTCAAAAGATGCTCTTTTATCATTTCGGCAAAGACGACCGAGCGGTGCTTACCGCCCGTGCAACCGATGGCAATGACCAACTGACTCTTTCCCTCTTTACAGTAAAGCGGCACCGAATAGTCGATAAGCGCCAACAAACGGTCGGCAAGTTCTTTTGTTTCGGACAATCCCATAACAAAATCTCTGACAGGTGCTTCAAGTCCCGTATGTGCGCGAAGTCCGTCTACATAGAAAGGATTGGTAAGGCATCTTACGTCAAACACGATATCGGCTTCTGAAACACAGCCGTATTTAAAACCGAACGACA
The DNA here is from genome assembly GCA_017629275.1 of Clostridia bacterium. Lineage (GTDB taxonomy): Bacteria > Bacillota > Clostridia > Oscillospirales > Acutalibacteraceae > UMGS172. Next base: position 14,684 of record JAGBXM010000103.1, on the reverse strand, counting down.
TACACTGAACGGTCAGACCCTGCGATATACCACCTAAGAACATATCTACGATACGCTGTTTAAAGCCCGACGTAGACATAGTGGTCGTGTCAATTATGTAATCGGCCGCCTCTTTCAAGGGTGCCATCATTTCACGTTCATTTTCAACTGCTTCATGAACGCTCATTTTATTGTTCTGAAGCATCGGATGACGGCGCCTTGTTTCTTTGTAGCGCGTAACCAACTTATCATCACTCGCATCAAGAAACAAAAGCTTAAAACCGATTCCCTGCTCCTTCATAAGCTTTAAGGTCGGCAACAATTCTTCAAACATCTTACCGCCGCGAATATCGGTAACAATAGCGACCTTGCCGAGACCTGCTTGTCCACGGGCCGACAGTTCGGCAACGGGTCTGATAAGCGACGGCGGCATATTATCGATACAGTAAAACCCTATATCCTCCAAAGCGTTTGCCGCAACCGTCTTACCGGCTCCCGACATACCCGTAACAACAACCAATTCCATAAATTACTCCAATATATTACTCCACAAAAATAACTTCTGTTTCCAAATCTACATTAAAATTGGTTTTAACGGTGGATTGGATATGCTTGATAAGTCCCAAAACATCTTGGCAGGTCGCATTATCCTTATTGATAACAAAACCCGCGTGTTTGACACTGACCTCTGCACCGCCAACAGAATAACCTTTAAGACCGCTTTGTTCGATCAACGCACCCGCAAAATATCCTTCGGGGCGTTTGAAGGTACTGCCCGCGCTCGGATATTCAAGCGGTTGCTTGTCTTTTCTGCGGCCCAAAAAATCGTCCATTCGAGCACCGATCTCACACTTTTCGTCAGACTTCAATTCAAAAGTAGCCGAAAGAATGATCTCACCGTTTTTCTTGAAACAACTTGTGCGATAACCGAGTTCAAGTTCCTTTGAAGAGCGGACCTTGATCTCACCGTCACGCGTTATCGAAGTACACGAGGTTATGATCTGCTTTACTTCGCCGCCGTAAGCACCTGCGTTCATATAGACTGCACCGCCGACGGTACCGGGAATACCGAAAGCAAATTCGAGACCCGAAAGACAGGACTCTCTCGCCGCAATGCAAAGCGAAGACAATTTGCAACCTGCCGCAGCGACTATCCTTTCGCCGTCCACCATCAAGGTATCATCACAAATGTAAATAACAACGCCCTTGATACCTTCATCCGAAACAAGAAGATTAGACCCCTTGCCCAAAATAAACAGAGGACAACCTTCATCTCTGACACACTTTAACAGTAAATCGATCTTGTTAAGATCATTACACTCAATAAACAGTTCGGCGGGACCGCCGATGCGAAACGTAGTATGACCCTTCATCGGTTCATTTTCACGGCAGACAAAACCCAGATTTTCTGCCTTTTCCTTAATCTTTTCGATATTCATCAACGGTCACCTCCATTCAAAAACTAAAATAAACTTATCTGTAAATATTACCCAGGAATGCGGCACCGATAATACCTGCATCGTTACCGAGCTCGGCAGGTTTTATAACGGTCTGCTTTTCAACGTTCTTGGAATATCTCTCGCGCTCAACATACTCACGGATAGGTGCTACAAGGGTCTCGCCCTCCTTGGAAATGCCACCACCGATACAAAGAACGTCGGGCTGGAAGATGTTGATAATATTGGTCAGACCGCAGGCTACATAATCGCAGTACTGCTTAACAACGGCCTTTGCGGTCTCATCATCCGCACGCATACCGTCAAATGCGGTTCTGCCGTTGACCTCGTCAAGACTTCCTGCAATTTCCCACATTTTAGAGGACTTGTCAGCCTCCATAGCGGCCTTGGTCTGACGGATAAGACCGGTAGCCGAAGCGTAAGCTTCCCAACAACCGTTTCTTCCGCAAGAACAGGGCTCTCCGTCTTTTACGATAACGGTATGACCCAACTCACCGCCTGCCGAGTTCATACCCGACAAGATGAGGTCGTTGATAATAACACCGCCGCCGACACCGGTACCGAGAGTAATAGCAATAAACTGATCAGCACCCTTACCTGCACCGGCCAATTTTTCACCGAAAGCAGCAGCATTAGCATCATTTTCAAGAAATACCTTGCGACCGAAACGTTCCTCTAACATCTGACCGATATGTGCGTTAACAAAGCCAAGATTGTTGGAATAGCAAATGATACCGGTCGTGGGGTTAACACTGCCGGGGCAACCGACGCCAACCTCTGCAATATCGTCAAGCGAAAGACCTGCGTCTTTAATAGCCATCATACCCGACTCGTAAATACTGTCGGCAATCTCTTCGGTAGGTCTGGGGCAGTTAGTCTTTACCTTTCCCTCACCGATAATTTTGTAGTTTTCGTCGACAACAGCCGCCGCAATGTTAGTGCCTCCGAGATCAATACCAAGATAATACATAATTCTTACTCCTTTATTTTAATCAAATTTTACTGAAATTTATGTTTAGAAAAACACGTCGCCGTCCTTGTTGGCGTCGTCAGGAACGTCGTCGGTCATACCGAGACGTTTAAGTAACTCATAAGCGGCATTGTAGCCCATCTTCTTCTGACGGTTGTTCATAGCCGCAACCTCAATAATGACCGCAAGATTTCGACCGGGTTTAACGGGGATGGTGACCGACGGCACATTAATATCAAGAATCGACGTCGTCTGTTCATCAAGACCCATTCGATCATAGACCTTATCGGCCTGCCACTGCTCAAGATTGATAACAAGATCAATTTTAGAGGTGAGGTTGACCGAACCGACACCGAAAATTCGACGTGCATTTATAATTCCTATGCCGCGAAGCTCGATGAAATGACGGATATTTTCGGGAGCCGAGCCAACGAGCGAACGGGACGAAACACGTCGCACCTCTACGGCATCGTCGGCAATAAGACGGTGTCCGCGCTTGACCAACTCAATAGCGGTCTCACTTTTACCAACACCGCTCTCGCCAAGGATAAGCAGACCCTCGCCGTAAACCTCAACCAAAACGCCGTGACGCGTAACTCTGGGAGCAAGTTCAACGTTCAAAAAGGAAATCAGCGAAGCCATAAAGCCCGAGGTGGTATCAGAGGTTCTCAGCAACGGTACTTTGTATTCTTCAGCTGCCGCCCTCATAATATCGGTAACGGGCAGGTTGCGTGAAATAATAACCATTGAAGGCTTGTGGGCAAAAAAATCATCTACCCTCTTTTTATACTCTTCCTCGGAAAATTCGTTTAAGTAACCTTCCTCACTTTTGCCGATAACCTGTATGCGACCGTTGTCGAAATACTCATAAAAACCGCAAAGCTGTAGCCCGGGTCGGTTAACTTCAACGTTGGTGATGTAAATGTTTTCAGGCTCTTCGGGCAACACGACCGTTTCAAGATGAAAATTCTTGATGATCTTGGCCAAAGAAACCGAATACGGTGAACTCATCAGCCTACCTCCTTTAATTTACTGTATACACAAAGTATTATATAATAAAACTTTCCGATTTAAAAGAGTAAATTTAAAAATTTCGTGTGTTTTTTAAAACTTTATTAACGTAGTGCTTGAAATTACAGCAAAAAGAATATATAATTTACAAGTAAATTTATATTTTAAACAATTGGAGTGTATATTCAATGAAACTAGGTATCGTAGGATTGCCCAACGTCGGCAAATCCACCCTTTTTAACGCTATTACCAACGCGGGTGCACAAAGTGCCAACTACCCCTTCTGCACCATCGAGCCCAACGTCGGTATGGTTTCTGTCCCCGATGAAAGGCTTGACAAGTTGGCCGAAATGTATAAGCCCGTAAAGTTCACCCCAGCCGTTATCGAGTTTGTTGATATCGCAGGTCTTGTAAAGGGTGCCTCTAAAGGCGAAGGACTTGGTAATAAATTCCTTTCTCACATCCGTGAGGTCGATGCCATCGTTCACGTGGTTCGTTGCTTCGAAAACGATGATATTATCCACGTTGAAGGCTCGGTCGACCCCTCGCGTGATATCGAGACCATCAATTTGGAGCTCATTCTTTCCGACCTTGAAATCTTAGAGCGCCGTCTTGACAAAGCCAATAAGGCTTTGAAGGGTGATAAATCCTACCAGGCCGAGGTTGATTTCATCAAGAAACTCATTGCCGAGCTTGAAGCAGGTAAGACTGCCCGTGCCGTTGAGGTCGACGAAAACGAAGCCGCTATCCTCAACACTATCGAGCTTTTGACCTCCAAGCCTGTCATTTATGCCTGTAATATGAGCGAGGATGACTTCCAAGGCGGTATTGACGTAAACGAGCGTTACAATGCCGTCAAGGCCATCGCCGCCGCAGAAGGCGCCGAAACGCTTCCTATCTGTGCTTCACTTGAAGCCGATATGGCCGAAATGAGCGAAGAAGACAAAAAAATGTTCCTTGAAGAACTCGGTCTCGAAAGATCGGGTCTCGACCGCCTTGTTCAGACCTGCTATTCCCTTTTGGGACTTATTTCCTACCTCACCGCAGGTCAACCCGAGGTCAGAGCCTGGACCATCAAAAAAGGCACCAAGGCTCCCGGTGCCGCAGGAAAGATCCACTCCGATTTTGAAAAAGGCTTCATACGTGCCGAGGTCGTAGCATACGAAGACCTTATCGCTTGCGGCAACGATGAAAAAGCACTCATCGCCGCCAAGGAAAAAGGTCTTGTCAGAAGTGAAGGCAAAGAATACGTTATGCAGGACGGTGACGTTGTCCACTTCCTCTTCAACGTTTAATTTTCAAAATCAAACCTTAAACTCCATATAAAAACCGAAGTTCCCGACGAGAATTCGTCGGGAGCTTCTTTTACTTTAGTTTAATCAGTCTTCAGGCCACCACAAGTTGGGGGTTGACATTTCATATAACCTGCTTGTTTATCTAAAAGTGTCTCATGAAAACATAGTCAGCGGCACTTGCAGTTGTAAACAACAAACTGAGCGTCGAAACCGGCAACACGCAAACGAGAACAACACTTATAAGTTTCTTTGCAGTTTTCATAACAATTCTCCTAATCAAAAATTTGTATTACAAGACAAATATAAAACATCTCAAAAACCACTTCATTGTCAAGCGAAGAGGTTTAAATTGTATCGCAAATGATAAGAAGTTGCGTTTTTGACAAAAAGAAAAAACAGCACTTAAAATAGTGCTGTCTCATAAGATATATTATATCATTCAATACATATCAAATCTTTTATCTGTTCAAAGGTTTTCTCACCGATACCGCTGACATAAAGTATATCTTCAACGTAATAAAACATACTTGTGTTTTCACGGTATTCAATAATAGCCTTGGCTTTAGCGGGGCCGATACCCGGCAAATTATCCAACTCGTCAAGCGTCGCGGTATTAATGTTTAACTTCGAGCTTTGAGACGGTGCCGACGGTGTTGTCTGATGTTGGCTTGAAACGGCCGAAGAAGCGTCGGACGAAACATCCGAAGAAACGCTTGAAACCGCCTTCTTTGATGTAGTGAATTGCAAAGACTCAACGGGACCGACCGCCGATTCCATAGGCACGTAATTCGACCACATAGCAAAGCCAACTACCAGTGCCGCGAATATCACAAATATTATAAACAATATAAGCTTCTCAATAAACTGATTTCGTTTGTTTTCCTTTTGAGCCAAACCGCCACCCCCAAACCTATATAAATTTTAGGACAGATGCTTGGCATCTGTCCTAAATTATCACTCTAAAATATAGATCTTAACGTTCTTAAGTCCCCAATTGCTACCGCAGTTACATTTGTTACCCGTAGGCATACGGAGGTCAACAATACGGTTACTGCCGTTATATGCAAAGCCACCGGTATCAGCCGCCATTGCATAACCGTAAACGGTACCGTCGTTGGCAACGATATACATTTTAGTGTATTTGGGTATCTTATTGAAGTTGACCGCAACAAGACCGGGCTGTGCAGGAAGTCCGATAGCGGTACTGTTACTGTCACACTTACCGCAATAAGCCGAGGACTTACCGGTCAGAACCTTCTTATAATTAACGGGAACACCGTTCTTATCAAGCTCGATAGGCTTATCGGGTTTAAGTGTGGAAATACACTTAACTTCGTCACTGGTTGTTACAGCCTTTTCTGAATTAAGCTTAGTACCGATGGTGGTAACCTGAGAAACAGGCTCTTTGGTAACCCTCTCACTGTTTACCTCACGGCTGACAACGATACCGTTAACCGAAACAACACAGTAAACAACTTCCTTTTCGCCGTTGCTTCCCTTCTTAACGGTGGTTTTTCCTTTTTCCAACTTGTCGCTCTTAACTTCTTTATAACCGAATTTGACAGTTTCGGTCACGGTTTCATAAGAAGTAGTAAAAATAATAGGTTCAAGTGTGTTCTTGTTTTCACCCAAAACATACGACACCGGTGAATAACTTTCCTCTTCGACTTCAACGTCCTCAGAGATCTCGGGAATCTGAACGTTTTCAACATCGGCTGCGTCCTCGAACGTGGACGAAATACCGGTCGAGTCAATAACCGTATCGGTTTCGCCCAAAGCAGTATTTACCGAATGAACGCTCTGACTGTAAACCATGTCGGGAGTACCGATAACAACGTATCCGGCCGCTACCGAAAGAGCTGCAACTATAATAAATATTGAGCGCAGTACTTTTTTCGAGGTCAGGGCTTTAAGACAGCCCAGCACTTTTTCTAACATGCAATTCTCCATTCGCCGTCAAATTTAAAATAAGACTTCACGCGAGACCGACGGCTCAGCACTCGGTGATCAATTAATTGTACACTGTTTAAAACGCGCTTTAATGGATCAAAAAAGTGTAACAATCTTTGTAACAATTTGTAATTATTATATGCCCTTTTTTTGAGCAGCAATAACCATTATAAGCAAAATTCCCAATAAGTCAAGCGGCGGTTGTGCATATCATTTGTGCAATTTGACTAAAGCGTCACCGAAATTCGAGCAGAAAAACGGTTACAAGATTGTAATTTTTTCAATTTTTGGGGTTTATCTAGTTTGAAAAATCTTAAAAAAATTGTGCAAGTCAACAATTTTTTTGTGAAGATTTTTCACAATCACCCCATTTTTATAACTTTTTACGTGGAATTTTAAGAAAAAACGGCGATTTTGAGGGTCTATTCCCACAAAACCGCCGTTTTTAAGGCTGAATTTGAGCTAAAAATCAATCAAATATACGTTCTGCCAATGAAAAAACTTCTGAAATAAGGTCATTTATCAGCTTTTCATCAACAAATCGGGGGTTATTTCCGCTTTCCAATTGCTTTGATACAACTTTTTTCTGCCAAAGCGTTACAGTTTCCTTTTTTAATGTACCGATATCATCGGCCTTTGCATCGGCCAAAAGCGGTAAAACGTCCTCCGAAAACCATTTATTCCCGGAATCGGTTTGTTCAAAGCCGTACAGTTCATTCCAACGTTCTGCTTTAAGATTCTCAGGTTCAATGCCGCTTTTGAGCATTACCGTATACAACGGCCAATCAAATGACATATCCCAAACAATATCGGTCAGAATATGCAAAATATAACCTTTTAAATATGCCTCGTCAATCGTTTCTTTGTTTTCATTATAGAAACGCTCGGCATTTTGCGTCCATTTGTCAAGATCGCTATGTCGAAGATGCGCGGGCCATCTGATTTCTTTCGGCGCATGGCCGTTGATATTAACACTATCGGGGCAAATACTGCCTAAATACAATAGCCCACCAAACTTGTTACCGTGCTTTACATTATAATAGTGTGCCGCTTTAAGGTGCGTTATCGGACCCGGCATACCCTCACCCACTTTTACATTATATATAATATTCTACCGCTAACCGAATCGGTTAATTTCGCGGTAAAGTTTTACGGAAACACCTTCCAACGTAGACCTGAACGAAGCAAAAAACTGTTCAGCGGTCATATCATCATTTTTCAAAAGCCAGAACTTGAATGCAGAAACCACCATTTCTGCCAATAAGGTCAATTGAAAACCTTCATCAGAACCTTTTGCCTCATCCTTCAAGCGCTTGGAGAAGGTATTTTTGCAGTATTCGGTAAAATACTCCTCAAACGAATTTTGTCCTTCGATTTTAAAGGCCTGCTTATAAAAATCTTTATTTTCATAAAAATAGGAGCAAAGACGTTCAAAACCGTCCCACCGAGAAATATTATCTTTTGCCCGATCGGCAAAAACAAACTCGCGTTCAAATATCCAATTGACTAATTCATACTTATCGCGGAAATGATAGTAAAAGCTTTTACGGTTCATCGAACAACGGTCGCAAATTTCCCCGACACTGATTTTAGAAAATTGAACTTCACGCATCAGACTTTTTAGGGACTGGCCCAGGGCACGTTTGGTAATATTGGAATCAGCCATTTCAAGATTTCCTCTCTTTTGAAAGGTCTCAAAAACAAAAAGCGAGACCTATCATTATTAGATAAGTCTCGTCATTTAAGATACTGCCAGGATGTTACTCCTTGCTGTTGACAGTATCGCACAAGTGCTGACTACTCCCCTATTTGGTTTTATTTTATCAAAGATACCACCCATAAGTCAATATACAATAACAATTTTTGGACATTTTTGTAAATATGTCTAATTATTTGAAAAAATTTACAAATTGACCATATATCATTTACCAAAATATGTTATACTAAAATGAATGAAATAATTTGATATACACGGAGGTATTTGATTTTGAATTTTCATAGCAGTCCATTAAAAGATGTTTTGGAAAATCTTGACACTTCTGTCGACAAGGGACTTGACAGCTCCGCAGTTTCAAAGCGCCTGTCAAAATTCGGTCCCAATGAGCTTCGCGAGAAAAAGAAAAAAGGCGTTCTCGCGCGCTTTTTTGATCAGTTCAAAGACGTAATGATCATTATTCTTATCATCGCGGCTATCGTTTCTTTTGCGGTAATCTGTGTCGAAAAGAACTGGGGCGAAATATTTGAACCCGCACTCATACTGCTTATCGTTATCCTCAATGCAGTTATCGGTGTTATGCAGGAAAGCAAGGCCGAAAAAGCGTTGGATGCCTTGAAGAATATGTCGGCACCTCACGCACGTGTGCTTCGCGACGGCGTTGAACAGATGGTAAACGCTTCTGAGCTTGTACCGGGTGATATCATTCACCTTGAGGCAGGTGACTTTGTACCCGCCGATGCACGACTTATCGACAGTATCAGCTTAAAGTCAGAAGAATCGGCACTGACCGGTGAATCAGTACCTTCCGAAAAAGATGCTTTGGGCGAAGTCGATGAAAAAGCGCCTTTGGGTGACCGCAGTAATACCGTTTTCTCGGGTTGCAGTATAACCTACGGTACCGCAACCGCCGTTGTTACCACAACGGGTATGAATACCGAAATGGGCAAGATCGCAGGTCTTTTAGAGGGCGAAGGTGAATCACGTACTCCCTTGCAGAATAAACTTGCTCAACTCGGCAAGTATCTGGGATTTGTCGCTTTGGGCGCCTGTGCCGTAATCTTTATAGTCGGTCTTTTGAACAACCTTGACCCCTTACATCTGTTTATGACCGCAGTATCATTGGCTGTATCGGCCATTCCCGAAGGACTTCCTGCCATCGTCACCGTCGTATTATCTATAGGTGTTCAGCGTATGGTCAAGAAAAATGCCCTTATACGTCGTCTGCCTGCAGTTGAGACATTGGGTAGCGCTTCGGTTATTTGTTCCGATAAAACAGGTACGCTTACTCAAAACAGAATGACTCTGGTCAAGGCCTACGTTGACGGCCAAGACGTAGTTGACCTCCCTTGTGACGACAAAACCGTCGGCAAACTTTTATCCTTCGGTACTCTTTGTTGCGATGCCACGGTCGTTGTTGACGGTGACAAGGTGCAACACCTCGGAGACCCGACCGAAACAGCCATCGTATATGCCGCTCATAAAGCAGGATATATAAAAGACGAGCTTAATCAGAAGTGTCCCAGAGTCGCAGGTATTCCTTTTGATTCCGACCGCAAGCTTATGACTTCGGTCAATAAAATTGAAGATAAATACGTTGTAATCGTCAAAGGCGCCTGTGATGTAATGCTCAAACGTTGCGTTAAAGGCGATTTGGACAAAGCCGTACAAATAACCGACCTTTTGAGCGAAAACGCACTCCGCGTTCTTGCTATCGGTTATAAGGTTCTGAATGAACTTCCCGAAGAAATCACTTCCGATTCTCTTGAAAACAACCTTACCTTTATGGGACTTGTAGGTATGATCGACCCACCCCGTCCCGAAGCCAAGGTTGCCGTCGCCACCTGCCGAAAGGCCGGTATCAAGCCCGTTATGATTACGGGTGACCACGTCGTCACTGCTAAAGCAATAGCCAAAGAAATCGGAATTTACGAAGACGGTGACAAGGCTGTAACGGGTACCGAGCTTGATGCAATGACCGAAGAACAGTTAGATAGAGAAGTTGAAAATATCTCGGTTTATGCACGTGTTTCTCCCGAAAACAAAATTCGCATTGTCAAAGCGTGGCAACGCAAGGATCAGGTCGTTTCCATGACGGGCGACGGCGTCAACGATGCCCCCGCCCTCAAGGCCGCTGATATCGGTTGTGCAATGGGCATTACGGGAACCGACGTTGCAAAAGGTGCCGCCGATATGACGCTGACCGACGACAACTTCGCGACAATAGTCGATGCCGTCAAAGAAGGTCGCGGAATTTATGCCAACATCAAAAAGGTCGTCGGCTTCCTTTTGGGCACCAATATCGGTGAGGTCATTACCGTATTCCTTGCAATGCTTTTCTGGCAAAAGACCCCGTTGCTTTCAATGCAACTTTTGTGGATCAACCTCGTCACCGACAGTCTGCCTGCCATTGCTTTGGGTATGGAACCCGTCGAACCCGACGTTATGGAACACGCACCCAAGCCCAAAAACGAAGGTATTTTTGCCAACGGTTTAGGCATTCGCGTAATCTTACAGGGTATTATGTTCGCCGCATTGACACTTATTTCTTTCTGGATAGGTTCAATGTGGAAAGGCGGCCCTATGACGCTTGAAGCAGGACAAACAATGGCATTTTTGACCTTGGCTATGTCTCAGGTTCTGCAAAGCTTTAATATGCGTTCCGATCGTTCCCTTTTCAAAATCGGCCCGTTCGGTAATAAAACGCTTAATCTTGCAGCATTAGCCTCTATCGTAATGGTGCTGTTCGTACTCTTTGTCCCCGGTGTCAACACCGCATTCGGACTTGTATTGTTACCCAAAAAGCTATACTTTATCTCGCTTGCTCTTATCTTTGTTCCAACCGTCATTATGGAGCTTTCAAAGCTTTTAGGTCTCATAAAACACAAATAAAACAGAAAATGCCCGTGAACCAACGTTCACGGGCATTTCTATGTAATAAATTAAATATTACTTCTGTTCGGGGTTCGAGTTAGCCTGAGGAATCTGCTGACGCAAAGAAGCTCTTGTTCTCTTGACCTCGTTAAGGTTTGCCGACAACTGCTCATCTGCTCTACGCATAAGGTCATCAACAAAATCCTGAGCAGCCTTTCTCATCTCACGGCTCTTCTTCTGAGCGGCGGCAAGAACCTCACCTGCCTTAGCCTGTGCCAACTTGGTGATTTCTTCCTGAGCAACCATAGCCTTAGCTCTTTCCTCTGCAACACGGATAATGCTGTCAGCCTCACGCTTGGCATTATTGATAATGTCATTGCGGTCGTTAACAATAGCCTTAGCCTGCTTAACCTCGGTAGGCATAGTCATACGCATATCGTCGATAATATCCTTAACCTTCTCGATCTCGACAACAACGCGCTTACCGGGCATTTTAAAACTGTTTTCAAGTAAAGAGTCTAGGGTTTCCATCAATTCGTCCATATTCATAACAATTACTTCCTTTCGGTTTTAATTCTTTTCAATACTGTTTCGTGGATGACTTCGGGAACAAAATCCCTTATGTCAGCACCCATACGGCCTATTTCCTTGACCATGCTTGAACTAAGATACATATTCTCAGCTTTGGTAGTCAAAAAGACCGTTTCCACATCAGGGTTAAGTTTTTTATTAGTCAGCGCCATCTGGAATTCATATTCGAAGTCCGACATAGCGCGAAGACCCTTAACAATAGCACCTGCACCGACCTGCTTGGCATAATCGGCCAACAAACCGTCGTAATGTGTAACCGATACGTTTGGAATATCGGCGGTGGCGAGTTTGATCATTTCTATACGTTCCTCAGCGGTAAAACTGGGTCGCTTTGAGGAATTGGTGGCAACCACCACAATAACGTGCGCAAACATATTGGCGGCACGTCTTATAATATCAAGGTGACCAACCGTTACCGGATCGAAACTACCCGGACAAACCGCAGTTATCTGATCCATTTTATCAACCTTCCGTATTCTTTTTGTAAATAGTAACGTTAACGAGTTTACCGTATTTATATGTGCGGTAAACCTTAAAACCGTTAATTTCTTCGGGCAAAACAACCTCTAAAGGATGCTCAACAACAATAGTGCCGTAATCACTCATCACTTTGGAACAAAGTGTCAGAGCATCGACCGTCATACCTTCCATATAAGGCGGATCGATAAAAGCAATATCAAAGGTCTCTTTGGTGCCCTTTAAAAACGAGGCGTAATCGCTACGGCAAATTACCGACTGAGGCATAAACCCCGTTTTCTGAACGTTACGCTTGACGATATCAAGTGACCTTTGCGACAGATCGCAGAAAACGCACCTTTCAGCGCCGCGGCTTAAGGCCTCAATACCAAGCTGACCCGAACCTGCAAACAGATCAAGAATGCGACGTCCCTCAATATCAAAATGTATCGCACTGAATATGGCTTCTTTAACCTTTTCGGAGGTTGGCCTTACGTCATTTCCCTCCAAGGTTTCAAGACGCATACCGCGCGCCAAACCCGTAATAACTCTCATTTAACATCCCTTAAAAATTCAATTCCACTTATACATATATATTATCTGCTAAAATGTGCGTTTTGTCAACATAAATTTATACTCAATACGCAAAATACGGATAATTTTTTTAATCAAACCACAATTTTTTCTGTTTATGTAAACTCTTGGCTATTAATTATCAAGCCAAAGTTTAAATGCTTGATAAACTCCAACCGTTATGGTAAAATGATTCTGCCAAATATAATTTAATAATTTAATGTCCAAGCGAGTGTGGTGTTTTTATTTGGTAAAACGCAACGCTCTGGTTCTACATAGTTATGCTCCGCTTGGATTATTAGAATTATGTTTGGCGACAGTCAGAGATAAGCATTTTTCGGTGCGTAGTCTTTGACTGCGCACTTTTTGTTTATATGCAACTTACAAACTATGTTGGAGGAATTTCTAATGCAAAGCACAACAGAATTAGTTGAACAAATGGCAAAAGGTTTTTATGATGAATATCGAAAACTTCATAAAAATACCGACGATGCAACACTAAATCAAATTGTTTACAAAAATACAAGCATAGTAGCGTCGACACCGGTCAACCCTAACAACTTTAAGAATGTTAGTCAACTATATGCTGAAGCTATGGTTTGCAAAGAAATACAAGAACGAAGAAAAGCAATCGCAGAGTTTCGCAAAGAGTTTCCTAAAGTCCTTGATGAACGCAAGCAAAAAGCGATACTTAATTTACCTGTTTCGAGTTCGTTCATAGGGCAATTGGTTGTCGCAATTATAGAATATAGCGATGGTATTTCTCCTGAGGAAATTTTGAAATTCGAACATGAAGAAATCACCAAATTGGATTTGACAGACCTTATTTCATTGCTTGAAAAGTTGGAAAAAGAGGGCAGCATTTTTTGCAAAGATAGTAAATGTTATTTCCTTGTTGCGTGTGCGGAAACATTATTACCTAAAGATCCTATAGAATATGCAAAGAAGATATACACAAGAAACGGAATAACATGGGCTATTAGTGCCAATCAAATCGAAATACTAAACAAAATTAAAGAAATCGGCAGGCCCGTTGTTCCTGAAGAATTTGATGAAAACTACATTCCGGGCAAATTTTATTATACCCCATATTATATCAATGAACTTATAAATAATCGAATTCTTGCCAAGTGGTATGAAAGAACTATTTCCGACTATGTGTATTATTTTTCCATGTTGGGTGAAAAAGAGGAGGATATGTAAGTTATGAGATGTCCTATTTGTGGAAGTAAAATCATATATGAGGCAATAGACCATAAGCACTTTAGTGGGGGCAAAGCTGTAGCAGGAGCTGTTCTTTTTGGTGTTGTTGGTGCAGCTGCCGGATTTGTTGGAAAAGATAAAAAGGGCTATAAGTGCGGGGCGTGCGGTGCTTTTAGCGAAAATACAATGGATATGAATACGGAATTCGCTGTAAATAAAGCTGTTCGCACTGCAGAAGACGATGGCGATTTCGCATCTTATAATTTATATAAAAAGACATATCCATATATCGAGGCAGTAAACTTCAATCAAGCACGTAATAACCATAGTACAAAGGTTGAAGCGGCTTTAGAAAACGATGATTCCAATTCAATTCCTAAAAATATATATAAAAACACTAAGTATGATGTAAAATGTCCTGTTTTTGTAGAAGAAGTAATAATAAAAACCGTTAATGGTAGTGATAGTTTATCTCTTTTGGCTTGGAATCACAGTGATAAAAATTTGCGTTCTGTTTATTTTGATGTAAAAGTTTTAGACGATGTTGGCGATTTAATAAATGAAATTCATTGTGTTTACCAAGGCCTCTCTGTTTCCCCCGGTAATATGTT
>JAGBXM010000011.1 GCA_017629275.1 Clostridia bacterium | reverse complement strand
TATATTTCGATCAGCTCGTTACCTCACGTATCCAATCATGCAATATCGCTTGATCTGCTTCGTGAATTTAAAAAGAACGGTCATGATATTTACATCGTCTGTGCCGTCGAACGCAGAGAAAATAAAGATACTTATTTGTCTGAAGAGGACGGTTGTAAGGTTTTAAGGGTTAAGATCGGTAACAACAAAAGAGCAAATCTTATTGAAAAGGGTATTACGACCTTGATGTTGCCGAAGCTTTACATAAAAGCCATAAATAAGTATTTTAGCGATGTTAAGTTTGATCTTGTTTTATATCCGACCCCGCCTATCACACACGTTAATACCGTGAAGTATATTAAAAAGCGTGACGGTGCCAAGAGTTATCTTTTGCTTAAAGATATTTTTCCGCAGAATGCCGTTGATATCGGTATGATGAGGAAAACGGGATTGAAGTCGGTTATTTACAAAATGTTCCGCAGTAAAGAGAAAAAGCTTTATGCTGTGTCGGATTACATAGGCTGTATGTCGGATGCCAATGTTGAATACGTTTTAAAGCATAACCCCGAGGTGAGCCGAGATAAAATCGAGGTCTGTCCCAATTCGGTTGAGGTTGTCGAGGGCGGCTTGAGTGCCGAGCGAAAGGCTGAGATCCGCGCAAAATACGGAGTTCCCGAAGGGGTCAAGACCTTTATTTACGGAGGTAATTTGGGTCGTCCGCAGGGTATTCCGTTTCTGACAGAGTGCCTTAAGGCTAACAGTGACAAGAATGACCGATTCTTTGTTATTTGCGGAACAGGTACCGAGTATCCGAAACTCAAGGCTTTTGTTGACGAATATAAACCGCAGAATGTTCTGCTTTTGAACGGTCTGCCAAAGGCCGAGTATGAAGAATTTTGCCAGGCTTTTGATATTGGTTTGATTTTCCTTGATCATAGATTTACCATTCCGAATTTCCCGTCGAGATTGTTGAGTTATATGCAGAACAAAATGCCGGTTTTGTGCGTTACCGACCCTAATACCGATGTCGGTAAGGTTGCCGTTGACGGTGGTTTCGGTTGGTGGTGTGAAAGCAATGATGTAGAAAAATTCACCGCCGCAGTCGAACTTGCTATGAATGAGGATATCGAGGCAAAGGGACAAAAAGGATTTGAATATTTAAAGAATAATTACACCGTTGACCGTGCCTATGACATTATTATGGCAAGGGTTGGAGAAAAAACGGTCGAAACGGTCTGAATTCCGGGAGATTTCAACACGGAGGTGAGCATTGATGAAGCTGTTGATCTTGTCCGATGTCAATGCACCATACCGGGTTGAAGTTTTCAAAGGCTTGTCCAAAGAATTTGAAACGGTCACCTTTTTTAACGGAAAAGCGATTGAGGGTAGTGACCCCAGATGGTTTTCGAATCCCGATAAGGAATTTGATTTTCATATTCTTGATAACGCCAAGGCGCTTGAAGAATATGAGCATTGCTTAAAGAATATAACCGATTTTGACGTTGTTCTTTGCTACGACCCGTGGCACAAACGCTCAAGAGCGTTGCAACGTTTGTGCATAAAAAAGAAAATACCGTATATTCTTAACGCTGACGGCGTTGTTGATATCAATAAAAATTGGCTTAAGGTGTTGGTCAAGTCTTATTACGTTCGCCGTGCGGCGCTTTGCTTCGCAGGGTGTGACAGGGCGGTTGAATATTTTAAGACCTACGGCGCCAAAGATGGGAAAACAGTGAAGCACAACTTCACATCCCTGTATGCTGAAAGAATTCTGACCAAGCCGCTTAAGTCAGAGCAAAAGTCGGAATTTAAACGCAAATTAGGGTTTGGTGAAACGTTTATATTTTTGTCGGTTGGGCGGTTCGTAGGCCTTAAGGGCTTCGAACTGTTGCTTGAAGCCTGGGGTAAATCCGACCAAAAGTCACAGTTAGTGTTGGTTGGCGGCGGGCCGTTGACGAATGAATATGAACGGATTATAGAACAACACAAGCTTAAAAACGTGAGCGTTATAGGTTACGTTCACAAAGATAAATTAGATGAATATTATGCGGCGGCCGACGTGTTTGTAATGCCGACCAAGAGTGATATCTGGGGACTTGTTGTCAATGAGGCTTTGGCTTCGGGATTGCCTGTTATTTCATCCGACAAATGCACGGCGGGGGTCGAACTGATAAAGCCAAACGTAAACGGATTGATTTATGATTGCTTTGATACCGATGCTTTGTGCGAATGTATAAGGTTTACGGAACAGAATGCCGATTCGGTCAACGAAATGTCGGTCAATGCGTTGAATTCAATTAAAAATTACACTTATGAAAGTGTTATAGAAAGTCATATAACAAGCATTTTATCAATAATGAAATCAAATTAAGTGACGGAGGGATAGGTATGAAGGTGTTTCAGATAAATACTGTGTGCGGAATACTCAGTACGGGACGCATTTGTACCGATCTTGCCGAAGTATTGGAAGAAAACGGTCACGAGTGTAAAATTGCTTACGGTCGAATGAACGTGCCTGAAAAATATCAGAAGTATGCCATAAGAGTCGGTAACGCTTTCACCAATAAGCTTGATGCGGGTTTTTCAAGAATACTTGATAATGCAGGACTAAACTCAAAGCTTCCGACTTGGCGGCTCATAAAAAAGATTAAAGCCTTCAAACCGGATATAATTCATTTACATAACATTCACGGAAGCTATATAAACATTAAAATTCTCTTTAAGTTTTTAAAGAAATATAACAAGCCGGTAGTTTGGACACTTCACGATTGTTGGACCTACACGGGTCATTGTGCTCATTTTACCAATATCGGTTGTGAAAAATGGAAAACGCAGTGCTTTAAATGTCCTTTGAAACATTCGTATCCAAAGAGTTTGTTTTTGGATAACTCCGTTCGTAACCATAAATTGAAGAAGAAATTGTTCACATCGCTTGATAACGCAACGCTTATCACCCCTTCGCAGTGGCTGGCTGATGTGACCAAGTTGTCTTTTATGGGAAAGTATGATGTTTTTCCTATTCCGAATGGGGTGGATCTTGAGGTTTTCAAACCCACTGAGG
>JAGBXM010000102.1 GCA_017629275.1 Clostridia bacterium | reverse complement strand
GTCCGCCCTGTTTCACATTGCGGCTGCTTCGACGAACCCCTGCGGGGTTCAAATCAGAAAAACACATCAAAATAAAACAAGGCACACCAAAAGGTGTGCAATTTAGTATTATATCGGGGATACTCTGCGTTCACTCGTTCGTCGACCGCCCTTGGCGGTGCCCGACGCACTCGCGTACTCGAGACTTCGCAGTCCGCCCTGTTTCACATTGCGGCTGCTTCGACGAACCCCTGCGGGGTTCAAATCAGAAAAACACATCAAAATAAAACAAGGCACACCAAAAGGTGTGCCTTGTTTTATTTGGTGAGCTATCGGGGATTCGAACCCCGGACACCTTGATTAAAAGTCAAGTGCTCTACCGACTGAGCTAATAACTCATGTCACGTTTGCGACTTTGGTATTATATCAGTAATTTACCAATTTGTCAATAATAATTTTAAATAAATTTACATATTATCTTTAATATTTAAAATTCGGGCAAAGGGTGTATTTACCCTTCGCCCGAAACAAAAATTTAAAGAACTTTTGAAAGGAAATCGCGCAGACGGGCATTTTTAGGATTCTCAAAAAACTCTTCAGGCGGTGCCTGTTCAATTATTATACCCTCATCGATAAATACTATTTCGGTTCCCACTTCTTTTGCAAAGCCCATTTCGTGGGTAACAACAACCATTGTCATACCTTCGTGGGCAAGTTCTTTCATAACTTCAAGAACCTCACCAACCATTTCGGGATCAAGTGCACTTGTAGGTTCGTCAAAAAGCAGAACCTCAGGATCCATACAAAGCGCCCTGACAATAGCAATTCTTTGTTTCTGTCCACCTGACAGCTGTGAAGGATAAGCATCAGCTCGGTCTGCAAGACCAACACGCTTCAAAAGTGCCATTGCCTTTTCCTCTGCTTCTGCCTTAGTCTTACCTAGCAACTTCATAGGACCGATGGTCATATTCTTCAATACGGTCATATGGGGAAAAAGATTAAACTGTTGGAAAACCATACCCATTTTTTGTCTGTGAATATTGATATTCACCTTCTTATCGGTTATATCAACACCTTTAAAATAGATATGTCCGCCGGTAGGCTCTTCAAGACGGTTGAGGCAACGCAAAAAGGTTGATTTACCTGAACCCGACGGTCCGATAACGACCATAACATCGCCCTTTTTGATTTCAGCATTAACGCCCTTTAAAACGTCAACCTTTCCAAATGATTTTTCAAGTCCGTCAACCTTGATAAGAATATTGTTATCAACGCTCACTCTTCCTCAACCTCCTTTCAAGTCTGCCGACGAGATTAGTCAAAACAACAACTAAAACTAAGTAAACAACTGCAACAGCAACAAGCGGCATAAAAGGCGAGTAAGTGTGATTACGTATATTATTACCTGCTTTTGTAAGGTCCATAATACCAACGTAACCTGCAACCGACGTCTCTTTTAGCAAAGCGATGAATTCATTCAAAAGCGTCGGAAGCACGTTCTTAATTGCCTGAGGCAGAATAATAAACATCATGGTCTGGAAATAATTAAATCCCAATGAACGTCCCGCTTCAAGCTGACCTTTATCTATCGACATTATACCACCGCGGAATATTTCAGCAACATACGCGCCCGAGTTAATACCGAACGCAATCGTAGCAACCATCAAACCATTGTCCGAGGTTGCAAATACAATAAAATACATAATAAGTAACTGCACAACGACAGGTGTTCCGCGAACGACAGTCAGATAAATCTTACAAATGGCATTGACGATCGAAAAAACGTAGTATCCTAAGCCCTTGTTTTTCTTTAAGGTTTCAATATTATTATCATAAGTAGTTCTTACAGATGCAACCAAGATACCTAAAACAATACCGATTACAGCAGAAAAAATTGTCAACATAACGGTGTTGAGAAAGCCTTCAAGCAAGAATTCCCAACGGTCATCATCAACAAAATTAAGAATGAACTGATCCTTAATATCGAGGAACCATTCTTTCATAATTTAATCTCCTTAGTCAAAAAATCAAGGGCGGTGCGGACACCGCCCTTGCGTTATTAGTTTAAATCAATCAGCTTTGATGTACTTATCAATGATTTTCTTAACAGTGCCATCTGCAATAAGCTCAGAAAGTGCTTTGTCAACCTTATCGCGAAGATCGGTGTTTTTCTTAGAAAAACAAATTGCGTAGTCCTCTTCGACATAAGCACCTTCAAGAATCTTCAAACCGGCATTTGCAGCAACATAAGCCTTAGCGGGTTCGTTGTCGATAATAACAGCAGTAACTTTACCGGTAACAAGAGCCTGAACAGCATCAGCGCCGGTGTTGTACTGAGCAACCTTGTCCTTACCGAAGCCCCATTCTGCAGGATCGGAAGAAGAATAAATGTCACCGGTAGTACCCATCTGAACACCAATCTTAATTCCATCCTTAACAGCTACGGGATTGCCTTCTTCATCAAAACCGGTATAGAAATCTTCATAAGAAGCGTATTCGCTGTTCTCAGGAACGATAACTGCCTGAACACCTTTAGCATAGCTAGTCGAGAAGTTAACATTTTTAAGTCTATCTTCGGTAACAGTCATACCGGCCATACCAAAGTCATACTTACCGGAAGCAACGCCCGAAACGATTGAGTCAAACTCAATGTCTTTGATTTCAAGCTCCATACCGAGCTTATCAGCAATCTTAGCAGCGATCTCAGCATCGATACCGATGATCTTATCGCCTTCATAATACTCATACGGCGGGAAAGCAGCATTAGTAGCCATAACTAACTTATTGTCATCCTTCTTACCGCAACCTGCCAATGCACAGATGGAAAATACCATAACAAGTGCAAGAACTAATGATAATAACTTTTTCATTATAATACCCTCCTGATCAAATGATCAAATTTTTACCTAAAAAGTATATCACTCAATGAATAAAAATGCAAGTATAATTTGAATATTTTGTATATTTACACAAAAGCAACGCATCAAAATATCTTTTTAGAACACATTTGCGATCGTCTCGTGCAAATTCCTTACTCCAATAACCTCTATATCGGCTTTGGTTTTAATTTGTTTGAGGCATGAACGCGGTACAATGCACTTGGTAAATCCAAGACGCGCCGCCTCGGAAATACGAGCAGAAATACGAGAAACCGAACGAACCTCACCCGATAAACCTATTTCCCCTATTGCAACGACATCATCAGGAACAGGCTTGTCCGTGAACCCTGAAACCAAAGCCAACGCAACAGGCAGGTCAGCCGCCGGTTCATCCAATTTAAGACCGCCAACTATATTAAGATAGGTATCCATACCCGAAAACCGATAACCGAAACGTTTTTCTAATACCGCAAGTATGAGACTTAAACGGTTAAAATCGAATCCCGTAGACATTCTTCTTGAATTACCATAACCCGAAGTACAAACAAGGCTCTGCACCTCTGCCAAAATAGGACGCGAACCCTCCATAACACAAGAAATACAGTTACCCGACACGTTAACATTACGTTCCGAAAGCAATGCCTGAGAAGGATTTTCAACCTCGGACAGTCCCCCGTCACCCATTTCAAAAACACCTATCTCGTTAGTAGAACCGTATCTGTTCTTAACTGCCCGAAGAATTCTGTAAGCGTAGTTACGTTCGCCCTCAAAATACAAAACCGCATCAACAATATGCTCCATTACTTTTGGTCCTGCAATAGCGCCATCCTTGTTTACGTGACCGACAATTATCACAGGAATATCAAGTGATTTGCCCGTTCTCAAAAGCAGATTGGTACACTCTCTGACCTGCGTAACGCTACCCGGAGACGACTGTATTTCAGCGTTGTTCATAGTCTGGATCGAATCGATCATCACGACCTCGGGTTTGTTGACCTTGATATACTCACAAATAGATTCAACGTCGGTCTCGGTCATAACAAACAACTTATCACTGTTAACGTTAAGACGCTCTGCCCTTAATTTCAACTGTTTTGCCGATTCTTCACCCGACACGTATAAAACGGTTTTATCGCGTGAAAAAGTTCCGCAAGCCTGCATAAGCAACGTAGATTTACCGATGCCCGGGTCACCCGAAAGCAGTACAACCGAACCCTTTACAAGTCCACCGCCAAGCACACGGTCAAGTTCACCAATGCCTGTGTTATATCTCAACTCATCCCCGGTGCTTATCTCGGTAACCGAACTTACCGAAGAAAAAACCGTTTTTGATTTGACGGAGGACACTGCTGAGACCTTAGTCTTTTCTTCAACTTCTTCATTCATTGTGTTCCATTCACGGCATCCGGGACATTGACCCGACCATTTAGGCGATGAATATCCGCAATTAGAACAAACAAAGGTGGTCCTTAACTTTGCCATTTTGATCTCCTTATATTTAACGTCTTTATGTTTTAAACCCTACTGAACTTAAATTGTATTCACGTACTCAACAACACCAAACGTCAAAGCAACTGCTAATTTGGTTTGATAATCATTTGTTTTAAGTTTTTTCAACTCATCGAGGTTACTCAAAAAACCGCATTCAACAATAACGCTCGGAACCGTCGCGTGTTTTAAAAGATAAATATCATTTCCTGCAGGTTTAATCACACGCTTGTTATCGCGTTGAATCTGATCGGCCACAGAACTTTGAAGCAACTGCGCTAATTCCTTCGATTTGCCGAAGGCAGAATAAAAAACCTGAGCACCGTGAGGTTGTGTAGTCGAGTACTTATTCATATGTATGCTGACAAAAATACTGTTAGGGTATTTCTTCATCAGCGCAACTCTGTTTTTTATATCGCTAACCTTTGCCGAAACACCTTTATCGTCGGGATCGTTAGTAGCCGAATCGTCACTTCTCACCAAAACTGTATTATAACCCAAAGCACTTAAACAAAAGTCCAATTTCAAAGCGATCGAAAGATTCAAATTTTTCTCAAGTGTGCCGTCAAAAGCAACAGCGCCGCCGTCGAATCCCCCATGTCCTGCATCTATAATTATAACAAACTCTTCATTTAAATCACCAACAGCTGCAACATCATCTGAAACAATTTCTGATTTTATAAAACAACATAAAACCAAGAATGTTAATACAATAATACAGCACAAAAGTCTTTTTAACATAGTCTCACCCAGATTATACTATGTCAAAAGTCCTAAAATAATATCTTTACTTAAATTTTATCACAAAACTATTTTACTTTCAATAAACATAATCAAAAATCACACATATTTCGATTTGTTTCCAATAAAAGAAGTCACTATTGCTCCAACAGTTGACATAGCAACGAAAACAGGTAATTTAATAAATGTTCCGGAAGATATACTTCCTTCAGCCAAAACAACAGAAAAAGCCGCAATAACAATGTAAATAATCAATCCTGTCAAAGCGCCGACTTGAACAGTTTTAGATTTTGATTTCTTGGCGGCAAAAAAGCCACCCCAAAATTGTGCAATACCTAAAGACAGCAATGCCAATATTTCGCAAAGTTGTGCTTTGACACCGTTACCGACCAAAACCAAAGCTTCAACTATAAGCAACAATATAAGTATTAAGAGTCCTATGATTGCGCCAAAAAACGAAGATTTCAAAATCACGTTATCCTGTTCATTTTTGAATACATTTTTCATACAAAAACACCGTCCCGTAAATAATACGGGACGGCAAAGAAAAATATTCTTATTTCGCAGTGGTATCGTGAACAGTATTATTCGAAGACAAAGCCCATTTCATCAACTTCATTTTCGAATGGTCCTGCGGAGACTCAACAATATAGTGATCATCCTTAACCGAAATGACCTTAACAACGAAACCTCCAATGGTAACTATCTCGTCACCCACCTGAACGCTGTCTCTTTCTTCTTGTTCTTTTTTCTGCTTTTTCTTCTGCGAACGGTTCATAAAGAAAATCATACCACCGAAGATAACAAGCATCAGAATCATTGACGCATACTGCATTTTATTTACCTCCAAAATATTATGTTGTAATATTACTACAAAGAACCAAAAAAAGCAAGTAAATTATTATATTCTCGTTGCAATTTTATCTATTACCTGCATTTTAAACTCTTTAAATGTCCCTGCATCGAGATTTTCTCTTATCCGTTCCATCAAAGTATTATAGAAATAAAGATTATGTTGAACACACAAGCGTTGACCTAACATCTCACCCGATTTGAGCAAATGGCGAACATATGCACGGGAATGGCGTCTGCAGGTGGGACATTGACAACCAACCTCAATGGGATCGTGGTCATCTTTATATTTTTCATTATTAAGATTTCTGATACCTTCCCAGGTGAATAAATGACCGTGACGGGCATTACGGCTGGGCATTACACAGTCAAAAAGATCAACGCCACGTTCAACAGCCTCCAGAATATTTGCAGGTGTTCCGACACCCATAAGATAACGAATCTTATTATTTGGCATATAAGGCTCAACCTGTTCAATAACGTGATACATAACCTCAGCAGGCTCACCGACAGCAAGACCGCCGATAGCATAACCGTCAAGATCGAGATCGGCTATCTGCTTCATATGTTCAATTCTCAAGTCGTCGAAGGTGCAACCCTGGTTGATTCCAAAAAGCAACTGATTAGGATTCACTGTATCTTCACGTGCATTAAGTTCAGCCATTTTGACCTTGCATCGTTTTAGCCAACGTGTTGTTCTTGCGCAAGATTGCTTGGAATACTCATAAGTTGCAGGGTTCTCAACACACTCGTCAAAAGCCATAGCAATGGTCGAACCCAAGTTAGACTGTATCTGCATACTTTCTTCGGGTCCCATAAATATCTTTTGTCCGTCAATGTGGGAATTAAACATAACACCTTCTTCATTGATTTTACGGAGAGATGCTAACGAAAAAACCTGAAATCCGCCGCTATCGGTTAAGATAGGCCCCTGCCAACCCGTAAATTTATGCAGACCGCCAAACCTTTTAATAAGGTCATCACCGGGTCTCAAATGCAGATGATACGTATTACAAAGCATAACCTGCGTGTGCAGATCATCAGCCATATCAAAAGCTGAAACAGCGCCCTTTATCGCAGCACATGTCGCAACGTTCATAAACGCAGGAGTCTGCACCGTACCGTGAACCGTTTCAAACACACCGCGTCGGGCAGAGCCCTCTATTTTTAAAACTTTAAACATAACAAATCCCTTTATTTTTATTCTATAAACATCGCATCACCGAACGAGAAAAATCTATACTTCTCATCGACAGCGTGATTATAAGCCGACATTGTAAGGTCGTATCCAGCAAAAGCACTTACCAACATAATCAAGGTACTTTCCGGTAAATGGAAGTTTGTAATAAGTGCATCCATACACTTGAACTTATATCCGGGATAAATAAATATCTCAGTATCGTCCGAACATTCACATATTTCACCCTTTGACGCGGCACTTTCGAGCGTTCTGCAGGACGTTGTTCCAACACAAATGACTCTACCGCCGTTTTTCTTGGTTTCGTTGATCAAATCAGCAGTCACTTGCGGTATATAATAATGCTCAGAGTGCATTTTGTGATCGGTTATCTCATCCGCTTTGACAGGTCTGAATGTACCGAGACCGACGTGCAATGTGACAAATCCAACTTTTACACCCTTTTGCTTGATTTTTTCAATATATTCGTTAGTAAAATGCAGACCTGCCGTGGGAGCCGCTGCAGAGCCAAGTTCTTTTGAATAAACGGTCTGATAACGCTCTTTATCCTGCAATTTTTCAGTAATATACGGAGGCAACGGCACCTGACCCACACGGTCAAGAACATCATAAAAAACACCGTTACACTTAAACTCAACAATTCGGTTTCCCTCTTCGGTAACGTCTGTAACTTCACACGAAAGTTCATTACCAAAGTCAAATATTTTACCCGGTTTTGCTTTTTTACCCGGACCTGCAAGACATTCCCAAACACAGTTGCCTTTTTCTTTGAGCAACACAAATTCCACAACCGAGCCTGTATCTCTGCGAGTACCGAAAATGCGAGCGGGTAAAACCCTGGTATCGTTCATAATAAGACAATCACCTTCTTTAAGGTGATCAATAAGATCAACAAACCCACTGTCAGTAACCGATTTCTTCCCACGGTCAATAACCATAAGCCGCGAAGAAGTACGCGGTTCAACGGGTGTTTGAGCTATTAACTCTTGTGGAAGTTCATAATAAAAGTCTGATTTTTTCATATATCTCTCCCAAATGCACAAAACATCTGCTTTTACATAAAATATGTTTGACAAACATAACTCTAAGATGTATAATTTCATAATAAAGTATTGTATAAATATACTTTAATTTACAAGCCAAATGTTATTATATTGCAAACTGTCAAAATAATCAACATTTTTCGGCAAAATTAATTTTAGGGTGAATATTATGAAAAAGTACAACGTTGGAATTATCGGTGCTACCGGTATGGTTGGTCAGCGATTTGCCACACTTCTCGAAAACCATCCTTGGTTTGATGTTAAGGTTCTTGCTGCAAGCGGTCGTTCCGCAGGTAAAACATACGAAGAATGCGTCGGCTCTCGTTGGGCAATGAAAACTCCCATTCCCGAGAAGATGAAAAATATGATAATTATGAACGCAGAGGAAGACATTGAGAAAATTGCTTCTTCGGTCGATTTTGTGTTCTGTGCCGTTAATATGAAAAAGGACGAGATCAAGGCTTTGGAAGAAGCTTATGCAAAGCACGAATGCCCCGTCATTTCGAATAACAGTGCACACAGACATACTCCTGACGTCCCGATGGTTATTCCCGAACTCAATGCTGATCACATCAACGTAATCGAGGCACAAAGAAAGAGACTCGGCACCAAGCGCGGCTTCATCGCAGTAAAATCAAACTGCTCATTGCAGAGCTACGTTCCCGCCCTTTACCCCCTTGACGGTGAGTTCGGTGTTGAAGACGTATTGGTTTGTACTTATCAGGCAATTTCCGGTGCAGGTAAAACCTTTGAAACCTTCCCCGAAATTGTTGACAATATCATCCCCTTTATCGGCGGTGAAGAAGAAAAAAGCGAGCAGGAGCCCCTTAAGATTTGGGGTAAGGTTGAAAACGGTGTTATCGTCAACGCCGACAAGCCTCACTTTACTGCTCAGTGTCTCCGTGTTCCTGTTTCTGACGGTCACACTGCCGCTGTTTTTGTAAGATTTAAAAACAAACCTTCTAAAGAAGCCATCATTGCAAAATGGGCAGAGTTCAAAGGTACCGCTCAGGAATTGGAACTCCCCTCAGCACCCAAGCAGTTCTTACACTACTTCACAGAAGATAATATGCCCCAAGCTAAATTACACCGCGATCTTGACGGCGGTATGGCGATTTCCTGCGGACGTTTGAGAGAAGATACTCAGTATGACTACAAATTTGTCTGCCTCTCTCACAACACCTTAAGAGGAGCCGCAGGCGGCGGTGTATTACTTGCTGAATTACTCGCAGCTAAAGGTTATTTTGACTAATTTCAGAATGGAGTTCGGTAAATTATGAAAAAGAGAATTTTCACCGGTTGCGCTACCGCACTGGTAACTCCCTTTAACGACGATTGCTCGGTCAACTATCCCAGACTTCGTCAACTCATCGAAGAACAAATTGCAGGCGGTGTCGACGCACTTGTTATTTGCGGCACTACCGGCGAATCTGCAACCTTGGACAACGACGAGCATTGCCGTGTACTTGAAGAAGCTGTTAAGGTCACCAACAAGCGTATTCCTATTATTGCAGGTACGGGTTCAAACGATACTATGTATGCGGCACAGCTTTCACAGCACGCTGAAGCGATCGGTTGTGACGGTCTTTTGATGGTTACTCCCTACTACAATAAAACCTCACAAAACGGCCTTATCAACCATTATTTCTACGTTGCTGACCGAGTAAAAACCCCTATCATACTTTACAATGTTCCCAGCCGTACCGGTACTGCTATTCAACCCGCAACCTATAAAGAACTTGCCAAGCACGAAAATATCGTCGCGGTAAAAGAGGCCAACGGTGATATTTCTTCCATTGCAAAAACCAAAAGCCTTTGCGGTGATGATCTTGATGTTTATTCGGGTAACGATGACGAAATCGTTCCTATTCTTTCTTTAGGCGGTATCGGTGTAATTTCGGTACTTTCCAATATTTTACCTAAAGAAACTCACGACATCTGTGCCGAATACTTTAAAGGCAACCATCAGAAGGCTTGTGAAATGCAACTTAAATACGTTAGCCTCATCAATGCTCTTTTCAGCGATGTTAACCCCATCCCCGTAAAGGAAGCTATGAATATGATGGGTCTCGGAATGGGACCGCTGAGAATGCCTTTGGCCCCCATGACCGATGCTGCTCGAGAAAACCTTCGTCAGGAGCTCAAAAAGCACGGACTTCTCTAATTTATATAATAGGACGTTAAATATGACTGAGATTATTTTAAACGGTTGTAACGGCAAAATGGGAATGGCTGTGTCGCGTCTTGTAGCAGAACGCGATGATTGCACCATCGTTGCAGGTGTTGATATTAACACTGACATTACACGTGAATTCCCTGTTTTCAGCAGTATCAAGGATGTCAAAAAAGGTGATGTAATCATAGATTTCTCTCACCCCTCCTGTCTTTCCGATCTGCTTGAATACGCAGTTTCCACAAAAACTCCTATTGTTGTTGCAACTACAGGATTAAGTGATGCCGATATTGAAAACGTTAAGGCCG
Source organism: Clostridia bacterium (assembly GCA_017629275.1). Lineage (GTDB taxonomy): Bacteria > Bacillota > Clostridia > Oscillospirales > Acutalibacteraceae > UMGS172. The sequence goes on along the minus strand of JAGBXM010000102.1, from coordinate 3,102 downwards.
CCTCAAAGGCCGTTCCCGTTTTCTTCACCTTCAATATGTCACTCGGTATAAATCTGCTTGTTGAGCTTGCCAAAACCGCATCCAAGGTTTTGGGTGATCGTTTTGACATTGAGATTATTGAAAAGCACCACAACCAGAAGATCGATGCTCCAAGCGGCACTGCAATAATGCTAGCCAACGGCATCAACGAGGTCAATGACGGAAAGTACGTTTATGAGTATAACCGTCAGGCAAAACGTGAAAAACGTGATGCCAGGGAAATCGGTATTCACGCAATTCGCGGCGGTAACATTGTTGGTGAGCACGAGGTTATTTTCGCAGGTCACGACGAGGTTATCTCCCTCAGCCACTCGGCGGGCTCTAAAGAGGTTTTTGCCGCAGGTGCAGTTAACGCCGCTGTTTTTATAAGCGACGTTAAGCCCGGCCTTTACGATATGAAAAACCTTATTGCATCCATATAAATTTTCGAACCCGTTTTCTCTGCATTTTGAGAAAGCGGGTTTTTAAAACGAGGTGTTCTGATTTGAAACTATCAACTTCAACAGGAGATTTCAGTTGCTATTTTGACTCGGTGTCCGACAAGGTGAAACAGTTTAAACGCTTACCGTTCAAGTATATCAACCTTGAACAAACTGGCAATATCCCCTTACTTTTTAACGGTGATGATTATGCCGTTGATGCTCTTGCAGACGAGCTTAAAGAGGCGGCAGAATACGCAGGCATATCCTATGTTTTGTCACACGCGCCTTGTCTTGATGCTTATTCAGAACTTAACGACGAGCATTATTGGTCGGTAATAAACGCCATAAAACGCTCAATGCACGTTTGCCATGCTTTAGGAATTAACCGCATTGTTGTTCACGCTAGTTCAAACAAGGATTTCGATTATAAAACCTTTTATAATCTTAACAAGAAGTTTTACGGTGATCTTATTCCGACGATGGAAAATCTCAACATCACTGCAATGGTTGAAAATATGCACATAAGACCTTGTGTTGAATTTTCAACAGGTGCCGAAATGCGAGAGTTTTTGGACGAAATGAACCATCCGTTGCTTGGTGCTTGTTGGGATACCGCCCACTGCAATTTGAACCCGACTGCAAGAGAAATTGGGCAGTATAACAACATTATTGCGCTTGGCAAATATCTTAAGGCATTACATATTTCCGACAATTTGGAACGCGGACACCAACACAGTTGGCCTTTTGCAGGTAATATCAATTTTGATGAGGTTATGCAAGGCTTGATTGACGTTGATTACGACGGATATTTTAACTTTGAAGCCTCTTATACCCTGCTTCATCAAAACAATCCGCCCCGTTCGCGAAAGCCGTTTGAGCACAACGGTGAAACTATCACAAAGCTCATCAATCCGTCAGTTGAGTTGAAGAAAAAGGCAGTTGAACTGCTTTACGAAGTCGGAAAACACATTTTAAATACGTACGACTGCTTTGAAGAATAACAAAAAACGACCCAACAATTTTTGTTGGGTCGTTTGCTTTTTGATTGAATTATGCTTCAAAATCAAGGCAGAGTCTTGTTTTGGTGAAAGGTCTAACCTTGCCGTCTGCAGCGGCAACGTGCAAAGGATGAACGGCATAGCCCTTCAAAGCGTCTTCATTCTCAAACACCGAATAAAGCATTACGTCACAGTTTGAAGATGCAAGACCAACAGTTTCAACCTTAATTTCAAGCAAACCGGGAATTTTACCCTGCAAAGCCTCAAGGCCTTCCTTAATTCCTGCCTTAACGTTCAACTTTTCAGCATCTGACAACTCATCTTTCAATTGCCAAAGAATAATATGTTTAACCATAAATAACTCCTTAAAGCATATTCAACAGCACACCTGCGGCAACAGCAGAGCCGATAACACCGGCAACGTTGGGGCCCATAGCGTGCATAAGCAAGTAGTTAGAGGGGTTTTCCTCACGACCGACCTTCTGAGCAACACGAGCAGCCATAGGAACGGCAGAAACACCTGCTGCACCGATAAGAGGATTGATCTTACCCTTAGTAACAACGTACATAACCTTACCCAAAAGAACACCACCTGCTGTACCGATAGCAAAGGCGCACATACCCATAGCAACGATCTTCAAAGTATTAAAGTTAAGGAATGATGTACCGGTAGTGGTCGCGCCGACCGTAAGTCCCAAGAATATAACAACAATATTCATTAGCTCGTTCTGTGCTGTTTTTGCAAGACGATCAACAACACCTGACTCTTTAAAGAGGTTGCCAAGCATCAACATACCGACAAGCGAAGCGGCATCAGGTAACAACAGCGAAACAAGAATTGCAACCATTACCGGGAAAATAATTTTTTCGGTCTTGGAAACTACTCTCAACTGTTCCATCTTAACAGCTCTTTCTTTCTTAGTCGTAAGCAAACGCATAATAGGCGGCTGAATAACCGGAACAAGCGCCATATAAGAGTACGCGGCAACAGCTATAGGGCCAAGTACGTGCGGAGCAAGCTTTGACGTAACAAAAATTGCAGTAGGACCGTCAGCGCCGCCGATAATACCGACAGAGCCGGCCTCTTGCGGAGTCATACCGAGTGCTAAAGCACCCAAGAATGCCACAAAAATACCCAACTGTGCGGCGGCACCCAGCAAAAAGCTCTTCGGGTTGGCAATCAACGGGCCAAAGTCGGTCATAGCACCAACACCAAGGAAGATCAACGGAGGATAAATACCGAGTTTAACACCAAGGTACAAAATATCAAGAAGTCCTCCCTCTTTCAAAACCATACCGGCATTAAGATGACCCGCGGCATCCCAGAAACCAAGATCAAGCGTAGTGTCCCAAATTTCGGGATGGTACATACCAGCATTCGGAAGGTTAGCAAGTAGCATACCGAAAGCAATGGGAACAAGCAACAAGGGCTCAAACTGAAATTTAGGATGAATTGCAAGAACAAGGAAAAAACAGGCAACGCCAATCATAATCAGATTCTTGTAGCCATCCCCTTGAAAAAAGCCAACGAAACCGGAAGTTTTCAAAATTCCGACTATGGCATCAAATATAGCTGACATTTTTTATCTTCCTCTCTCAAAAAGATCTGGTATTGTTCATAATACCAGCCATTTTCCAGGCCG